>DBGCRA010000058.1:0-16834 GCA_048359195.1 Candidatus Gallispira sp. | reverse complement strand
GAGGGCTTGTCTAAGAAAAAAGATAAGCTGTCAGGAATCAAAGAAGATTCAAGTAGCAGGATATAAAGCGGTTAAAGTTGTGTTTTATTCAGTAGTTTTTAAGGTCAATAATCCTCGATAGCTCAGTGGTAGAGCAATCGGCTGTTAACCGATGGGTCGTAGGTTCGAGCCCTACTCGGGGAGTTCTTCTTGAGAAAGAAGTTATTATCGTGCGTACAGTCGATAATTAAATATGGCCCGTTGGTCAAGAGGTTAAGACACGGCCCTTTCACGGCTGAGACACGAGTTCGATTCTCGTACGGGTCATTCTTTTTTTTAAGAATATAAATTCGGGGTGTAGCGTAGCTTGGCTAGCGCGCCTGATTTGGGATCAGGAGGTCGCAGGTTCGAATCCTGTCACCCCGACTTTTGCTCAAGTGACCGGGCAAAGCAATTGCCGATAGTTAACTGTCGGTTTTTATTAATGTATGTGTACCAGTAGCTCAGCTGGATAGAGCAACGGCCTTCTAAGCCGTGGGTCGGGGGTTCGAATCCCTTCTGGTACACTTTTTTTAATATTTATTGTAATATAATTATTTGCACATTATGGTGGGTATAGCGCAGTTGGTTAGCGCGCCAGATTGTGGCTCTGGAGGCCATGGGTTCGAATCCCATTATCCACCCTTATAAACCGACGGTTGTATGTGCAGCTGTTGATTTTATATGGGCCACTAGCTCAGTCGGCTAGAGCACTTGACTTTTAATCAAGGGGTCTCGGGTTCGAATCCCGAGTGGCTCAGCAAGCAAATCAAATCCGAACTTTTCACTTATGGGTGATGGGTTCGGATTTTTGTTTTGGTTGTAATATAAAACGGCGGTTACGAGATGTAGCCGCCGTTTGTATTTATGTATTTTAATTCTACACCGCTTTATTTACGCAAATTAAGTGATTCATTATAAGTATTCTGTTTCTAAAATTATAAAATGAGCGATAGCCAAAGGCTATTCGTTTTATCGCCTTGATTTTATTATTTATACCCTCAATAACTCCATTTGTATAATCATATTTTATTGCATTAATTATGTATTTCTTAGACTTTTTGAAGGTTTTTATTGATGTTTTCATATATTCTGAAACATTGTTTAAATCTGAATTTATGAGTAGTTTAAGTTTTTTTTCATCTTTATTTTTTATTGCTGAAAGCAAGTTTTGATATAAGTAATAAGTATTTTTTAATATCTCATCTTGATTTATTAAAAAATTTACTATGTCTGCTTGAGTCATTTGTTTTCTAAAGCATCTGCTCCAATAAAGATTACTGCGGTCAAGATTACTTGAATCCATTAATAATAGTTTATAGTACTTTTTAAACTTATTATAAACTTCCTTATTTTCATTCATAATCTTAATTCTTGTCTTATTTAATGCTCTTGAAATAGAATTGATTATATGAAATTTATCAAATATAATCTTAGTCTTGGGAAAGCATTTTTTTACCAATGAAACATAAGGTTTATACATATCCATAACAATGAATTTAACACTGTTACGAGCTTTTTTTGTAAATCTGTTGAAATAATTGATTAAGTTATTTAATCGTCTGTCTTCTACTACATCAATAATGCTGTGTTTTAAGGCATCAACATATATAAAACTCATAGCACCATCAGCTGTTTTAGTAGATTTAAATTCATCAAAGCATAATACTTTGGGTAAATAATTATGCTTTACTCTGTAGTCTTTATTAAATGAATTAATAATTCTATTTACTGTATTATGGCCCACGTTTAATCTGTCGGCAATATCCTTTTCTGATATTTTTTTACCGGCTGAAGGAGCTATCGTATTTTTTGTGTTGTTAGATATAAAGCAGTTTTTCTTAACAATATTAGTTTGTGCTGTAAATGTTTTATTGCAGAGTTTACACTTATAACGCTGCTTTTTTAGTCTTAAAACAGCATTGAATTCAGATACCGGAGGAATTTTAATGTTAGAAGTTTTATAACCATGAATACTTATATTTGAATGACCACAGCAAGGACAAATATCAGGTTTATTTCTTAATGTTGCACTAATAATTTTTGTTTCAATGCCATTAATGATTTCGGTTTCAAAAATGTTTTCTGAAAAATCTAAATTAGGGTCTTTTAAATTTAATAAAAATGATGTAGAATTAATATTAGACATAAGCTACCACCTTTCAAGATTGGATTTGTGCACTTTAATTTTGACATAAAGTTGAGCTTATGTCTATTTTTTTATAAAAAGATATTTGGTGTGATTTTTATAACCACACCAAATATTATACAACCTATGTATTTTGTTTTGATTTCCATTTTTCAAATTCGCGCTTGCCCTCATCGCTCTCAAAAAATTTTTGAATTACCGGTAACAGGCTATGAGCAAGTGTTTCAATGTCTGCTTGTGCAAGTCATAGTTTAAATTTATTTTTTCTTTTATCGTATAGAAGTCCTCCTTTCATCATAAATTTTTGTGGTCGTTTAAAAGCTGATTTTTGGGGTTATAAATGTAACTATACCATACCCCTTACATCTAAGTCCTATGTAATTACGGCAAGGACATAATCAATCAAACGATTATGTCCCTTTTTATATTGATTTTATTTATTAAGCCGTATATAATATTATTTGAAAATATTTTCAAAGGAGTATGCACATGAAAATACTGATGATTGAAGATGATTTAAGTTTAATAAACGGGTTATCGTTCGCAATAAACAAGCAAGGTTATGACTTAGACATTGCGAGAACTGTTCTTGAAACAGACGCAATATTTGCCGACAGAAAATATGACTTAGTTATTTTGGACGTATCGCTTCCCGACGGCAGCGGCTTTGACATATGCAAAAAAATCCGCCAAACATCAAAAGTGCCGATTATATTCCTCACCGCTGCTGACGAGGAAACCGACATAATAATGGGACTTGACATAGGCGGCGATGATTACATAACAAAACCGTTTAAGCTGGCTGTGCTTTTGTCAAGAATAAACGCTATACTCCGCAGGAGCAATGATTTTAATCAGACAGATACAGAGCTAAATTCAAACGGCATAACCGTAAAGCTGTTAAAAAGTGAAGTATATAAAAACAGCGAAAAGATTGACCTGACAACAGGCGAATATAAGCTATTGTGTATGTTTATGGAAAATCCCGATATTGTACTTTCGGCTGACAAAATTTTAAGTAAGCTTTGGGATTGCGATGAAAATTACATTGACAATAATACGCTCACCGTATATATCCGCAGACTGCGCACAAAAATTGAGGACAATCCGAGCAATCCGACCAAAATAGTAACAGTGCGCGGTATGGGTTACAAGTGGAGAGTGTAAAATGAAAATATTAACAAATAAGAAAATTAAATCTCTTTTTTGCGCAATTTTATTTTGCGCACTTGTTTTCACAGCGATTTCTGTGCTTGTAATGATTTTTGAACCCGAAAATGCAGCGGTTTATATATTCATTGTTTCATTATGCATGTTTGCGGCAATACTGATAGATTTATACAGATATTTCAGCGAACAGAACAAAATCATCGAAAAAGCCGAAACGCAGATTACGGAATACATTGCGGGAAATCGGACGGCACGTATTGAGTGCGACGAGGAGGGCGAGCTATACAAGCTGTTTCACAAGATAAACTCGTTAGTGTCAATCCTGAACGCTCACGCAGAAAAGGAAACAAGCTCGAAAGAGTTTTTGAAGAACACAATATCGGATATTTCACATCAATTAAAGACACCTCTTGCTGCTTTGAATATCTACAACGGCATTATGCAGAGGGAAGCAGGCTCACCGGAAATACAGGAGTTTACTTCTCTTACGGAACAGGAACTTGACCGTATAGAAACATTGGTACAAAATCTTTTGAAAATCACAAGGCTTGACGCGGGAACGATAAGCCTTGATAAAAAATCGGAAAACGTATCGGAAATGATGAAAGAAATAAGAAAGCATTTTCTGTTCCGCGCAAAACAAGAGGGAAAGCAGATTGATATTATCGGTGATGATAATATCACTTTACCCTGCGACAGAGATTGGCTTATACAGGCAATAGATAATATTGTAAAAAACGCACTCGACCATACGTCAAACGGCGGAAAAGTTCAGATTGAATACAAACAGCTTCCGTCTGCCGTTCAGATTGTAATAAAAGATAACGGCAGCGGTATTCACCCCGAAGATTTGCACCATATTTTCAAACGTTTCTACCGCAGCCGCTTCTCACAGGACGCGCAGGGCATCGGTCTCGGACTTTCGCTTGCGAAAACGATTATTGAGGAACATAACGGCAGTATTGAGGTTGACAGCGAACTCGATAAGGGGACGGCATTTACAATATGTTTTCTGATGTAACGATTTTTCGGGACGTCGAGGTGAACAACACGAAGTGTTTTAGGTGTTTTGCAGTGCAGCAAAACGCCTTTCCCTACGAAAAATTTGTAATGGCTGTGTAGTGGCGACCCTTGCGGTCACCCGAAAAGATGATATGAAATATTTTAATCGGGCGCCCGCAAGGGTCGCCACTACGATACAATAAGCCTACAAAATTGTAGGCTTATTGTAAGGTTACAGTAGGGTTTATATGTTATTCTGTTAATATAAAACAGAAAGAGGTGTTTACACTATGAATTTATTAGAGGTTAAACAATTAAGCAAAACCTACGGCAGCGGCGAAACTGCCGTAAAAGCATTAAAAGATGTCAGCTTTACTGTGCCAAAAGGTGAATTTGTCGCGCTTGTCGGAGAGTCGGGAAGCGGAAAATCAACGCTGCTTAATATGATAGGCGCGCTTGACACGCCCACGAACGGAAAGGTGTTTATTGACGGAAAAGATATTTTTACAATGAAAGACAGCAAGCTCACTATATTTCGCCGCAGAAATATAGGCTTTATTTTTCAGGCGTTTAACTTAATTCCCGAACTTACTGTTGAACAAAATATAATATTTCCTGTTTTGCTTGACTATCAAAAGCCCGATAAACGGTATTTGGAGGAATTATTAACGGTGCTTAACCTAAAAGAACGCCGCAATCATTTACCGAGCCAATTATCGGGCGGACAGCAGCAAAGAGTGGCAATAGGCAGAGCCTTGATTACACGCCCTGCGCTTATTTTGGCGGACGAGCCTACGGGAAACTTAGACACACAGAACAGCAGCGAGGTAATCGCATTACTTAAAGAAGCGTCGAGAAAGTACGAGCAGACAATTATAATGATTACGCATAACCGCTCTATTGCCGCGTCCGCCGACAGAGTTCTGAACGTGTCGGACGGTGTACTGACGGATTTGGGAGGTGCCCATGATGAAATCTGAGATGAAAAGCTATCTTAGTCTTATTCCCATTTCCGCAAGGGTTCACAGAAAGCAAAACCGTATGACAATTATCTGTATTGTTCTTGCAGTATTTCTTGTAACTGCCGTGTTTTCTATGGCTGATATGTCCGTCAGAGCGGAAAAGGCGAATATGATTAACAAACATGGAAACTGGCATATAAAACTTCACGATGTAGACGAAAATACCGCCGAGCTTATATGCAATGAGCAGAATGTTGCCGTTTCGTCTTGGTATGACGCTATAAACTATAAAATAGACAAAGACTATTATATAAACAGAAAGAAAACAGCTCTTGTGGGAGCGGAAGAAGATTATATTGCCGATATTTTGACTTCCGAATTTGAAGGTAGTTTTCCCAAAACTACTCAGGAGGTAATGCTCACATCAAATGCTCGTGATATTCTCGGTATAAGCATAGGCGAAAACATTACGATTAACACACCTGCCGGCGATATGAATTATATTGTGTCCGGCTTTAAATATGACGAGTCGGCTGTGTTTTGGGACGCTGTTGTCGCATTTATGAACAGGGATGCTTTCGACAGCGTTTGCTCCGTTATCGGCGGCGAGGACTCTTATCCCGAATATTATATTCAATTCAAACCGCGCACAAATGCGAAAAAGGCTGTTGCGGACATAAAAGAGCAATATGGACTTACAGAGGATAATATATCTGAAAATGCCGGTGTTATGGGTATGGAGGGTTTCAGCAGTAATTCGTATCTTATGGGACTATACGGAATTGCATCTTTTCTGTTTCTGCTTGTTCTGATTGCTGGAGCGCTTATGATTTCAAGCAGTATGAACAGCAACGTAGCTGAGAGGACTAAATTTTTCGGTATGTTGCGCTGTACGGGCGCAAGCAAGCAGCAAATTGTCAAATTTGTTCGGCTTGAAGCTCTTAATTGGTGTAAGAGTGCTATTCCTATGGGCGTGGTGATTGCGATTGCGGTAACTTGGGGCTTGTGCGCTCTTATGCGGTTTTTGATTGGCGGCGAATTTTCTAACATTCCTGTTTTCGGAATAAGCGCGGTAGGAATTGTATGCGGAATTATTGTCGGAATTGTTACTGTGCTTATTGCGGCACAATCTCCCGCAAAACGCGCGGCGCGAGTTTCGTCTGTCGCTGCGGTGTCGGGTAACGCGTATAACACAAAAGACATTCGGCATAAAGCGCATATGCGCTTTGGAAAAATAGAAACAGCGATTGGTATAAATCATGCAATAGCATCAAAGAAAAACCTTGTGCTTATGACGCTTTCATTTGCGGTTAGCATTATAATGTTTCTCAGTTTCTCGTCCTTTTTAGGATTTATAGAACACGCTCTGCCCTCGCTAAGAGGTTATACCCCTGATGTGTCTATAACAAGCGCGGACGGAGAATGTTCAATAGACAGAGAATTATATAATGAAATCTATGGACGGCAGGGCATAGAAACTGTTTACGGCAACATGTTTAATCTCCATACTCCTGTATTATCTGACAGAACCGATGAGGTTGATTTAATTTCGTATGATGAGTATATGCTTAACTGGTCAGAAAACAACGCTTTGATTGACGGAGATTTGTCAGAAATTTTAGGTGACAGCAAATATGTGTTTACAATTCATAATAAAGTCAACGTGTTGAGAAAGGGAGATAAAATTAAAATAGGCGATGAGGAACTTGAAATTGCAGGTGAACTTTCAACAGGTATATGGTCAGACGGTAAAGCTACCGTTGTTTGTTCGGAGGAAACCTTTACGCATCTTACGGGCAAAAGCGATTATACAACTTTATGCATAAAGCTCGCAAAGGACGCGACTGAAAATGATGTAACATTTCTTCGTAATTTAGCCGGGGGAAATTCCTTTATAGATTATCGGGAAAGCAATCAGCAGACCAGAAGCACATATTGGCTGTTTAATATTTTAGTATATGGTTTTTTGGCTATTGTAGCTATGATTACCATATTTAATATAATGAACAGTATTTCAATGAGTGTATCGGCGCAAATTAAACAGTACGGAGCAATGCGTGCTATCGGTATGGGTGGCAAACAGCTTACAAAAATGATAACCGCCGAGGCTGTTACCTATGCTGTATTAGGCTGTATTATCGGAATTATCGCGGGACTGCCGCTAAATCGGCAATTGTTTGAAACACTGGTTACATCACACTTTGGAGACTCGTGGCAATTCCCGTTCGCTCCAATTGCGGTAATACTCATACTCGTTGCCGTTTCCTGCGCCGCGGCGGTATATGCTCCGTCAAAGCGTATTAGAAATATGGCGATTACCGATACAATAAACGAACAATAAAAGACTTGGTTTATATGAAATGTTTTGATTGCAAAAGATACGGATTTTGTCCGTATCTTTTGTGCAAAAATTTAAGCCCTGAAAATGGGGCTTATTTTAGTGTTTGATGTTTTTTTTGATATATATGAGTTTGTTAATGAAAATATTATATTTTGTTAGCAATGAATATATATATAAGAGGACATAATACTTTGAGCTTGCGAAAATGGTTATAACTCAATGTTATCTCCTGTTTCTGCCTTAATTCTGTTGGTTACAGCCTTTTTAATATAGCTGTTAAGATTTTCGTCAACTGCTTCTGCATAGCTTTTAATAACTTCCTTTTGGCATTAATAATTCAAGCTTATTATAATTATTTAACATACTTATTTTATGCTTTACTTTGAACTTTACTCACAGCCATATTTTACACCCTATCTTGACATTTGCAATAGAATGTGATATTAAAAAACACAAGAGGGAATAACTTAACGAGTTATTACCTATACACTTTGGTTAATAAATAACCGTCAGCTTTTCCAAAGCATTGACGGTTATTTTATTATGTATAAAAATACTATTGCTAAAGCTAAAATATTTTGAGTTAATATCAAAAGTATTATTAGCTTTAAATATTCTTTCAGAAATACTATTAATCCCCCTTTCATATGCTCCGGAAATCAAACAAGGTTATATATGCGTAAATATATAAGTAAACAAATTGACAATTTTTTTAAAAATATTAAAAAATAAAAAAGGAACAAGCTCATAATTAAACTTGATTCCTTTTGCAATTCTTAACTTAATGACATTGGGAAAATCCCGACTTTTTTATTTTTCATTTTTACACTTGTCACAAATACCGTAAAAGTTAATGTCATAAGCATCAATACTATAGCCTGATAAATCCTCAAGGTCATTAATATGCTTCTTTAAATCAATGTTGCCAAAATAGTCTGTTACACTATGGCATTTTGTACATATAACGTGAGAATGTCTGTCAATATTTGCATCATAGCGGTTGCTGTCCTCGCTTACATTAAATTCTTTAATAAGGTGTGCATCTCTTAATGATGCAACGGTCTTATAAACGGTTGCAAGGCTCATAGCAGGGAAGTCATCTTTAAGATCTTTATATATTGTTTCAACTGTAGGGTGGCCGGTTGTGTTCATAAGATAGCTGTAAATGGCAAGTCGCTGAGGCGTGACTTTTAGCTTATTCGTCTTTAAATTTTCTGCAAGCTGATTCATAATATTATACCTCTCTTTTAATAATTATTGTTATTTAATAATAATATAGAAATCATTTTTTGTCAAGTCTCCAAAATATCTTATATCTTTTCCCTTGTACTAAAGGGAATAATGGATTAAATTTAAGGTTTAAAAGAAAGCAGGATTGATGTATTACATCAGTTCATTTTTTTATTTTGAGTAATAAAAAATATTCAATATTATTGTAAAACAGGTAAATTTGTGGTAATATAACCTATGAGAACCAAAATAAAAGCTTGCTTTCGATTTTGGACGAAAGGTTAAATAATAGGAAGTGTGAATTGATATGAATATAATTTTACATCAGCCGGAAATACCTATGAACACGGGCAATATAGGGCGTACATGTGTTGCTACAGGTACAAGGCTTCATCTTATAAGGCCCCTTGGCTTTTTGATTAATGACAAAACATTAAAAAGAGCTGGTATGGATTACTGGAAGGATTTGTATGTAACTTATTATGACAATTTTGAGGACTTTGTTGAAAAAAATCCCGATGCCAAAATTTATATGGCTACAACAAAGGCTCAGCATTGCTATACGGATGTTAAATATGGTGAAAATGATTTCATTATGTTTGGCAGTGAAGGCAGCGGTATTCCTGAGGAAATTCTTCTTAAATACAAGGAAACCTGTGTCAGAATACCTATGCTTGAACAGTACAGAAGTCTTAATCTTTCAAATTCCGTTGCTATTGTGCTATATGAGGCTTTAAGACAAAACGGCTTTAAGGGCTGTTGTTTTGAAGGTCATTTACATAGGCACAGTTGGGACGAAGTTATTGAATAAGGGGGATTTTATATGGAAGATACTATTATTGTAATTATGCTTAAAAATAAAACTACGGGATTTCTTGAAAAGGAGCTTGCAAGCCTTGATTTAACGGAAAATGTTGAATACATTGTCAATATTTTTGCAATAGACGATGAGGAGGGCAGAAAACTCCATATTAAGCTGTCAACGGAAAGAAATGTTGAGGATTGGGAGTATTCGGCTATTTATGATTATTATGACCCTGAGTGCTTTGAGGGAAAGGCAGAAGTTATTGATGCAGCTGATGATTATAATCCTGTTTGGGAGCTTGTAATTGACTATAATGAGGATATTTCTGTTCTTGAGGAAAAGGTTGCAGAACTTCTTGCAATACACAAAAAGGAAATAGAGGATGTATTTGAAACAATAAAGGATAAGGAGAGTGAATATACCGATGGGGAATAATGAAATAAAACTTAACAGCAATATGGGTAAAAATAATTCAAATAAAAATAAAATTATTGCAATAGTTGTTGCTGCTGTAATTGTCATTGCAGCAATTATAGGATACTATGTTTACAGAAAGGCAAATATAACTGAAATTTCGGTTGGGCTGTCTGATATTGAACTTACTGATGAGTTAAAATTCGGTATGAAGGACATTGCAGCAGACTGGCAGGCAGAATTTAATGAAAATAAAATTGACAAAGTTTATACAAGCCAATACGGACTTTTGTACAGCTATAAAAATAAGACTAATGTTGTTGTGTCTGATTTAATAAGTGAAAGTGGTATTGGCAAAAAGGCTGTTGCTGAAATGGATGTTCTTTATGTTAAGCCAAAGGATATTACAGAGAATATGACAGGTGATGACCTTAATATTTTTGTATCCGTTAATTCAAAGGAAGGTTATTATATTGTATCACCAAAGGGTGAGGATGCAATTCTTACAGAAACAGAATTTAAAAATCTTCTTATGAAGTATGCACCTACTCACGGAGAAATAAGAAATCCTCAAAGAGGTAGTGATGAGCATACTGCAATTATTACAGGAGCAGGGCTTGATGCCGACGCTATTGATATTAAGCATATTGCCTGCGATGATAAGTATGCGGTAGTTGTTGCCAATGAAATTAAAAATCCTGCCTATATTCAGGAAATTGCTTTAAGTAAGAATGAAAATGGATGGAGCATTGTTAATGATAAGCTGGCTTATTCCGAAAACTCTTATATAGATATTAATACCGTCTGCCCTGATATGGATTTAGGTTTAATGCCTATTTATAATATACAGGATTTTGAACCTGTTCAGACGGATAAAATGTCGGGAATAGCTGATTCACTTATTCAGCTTAATATGATGACAGAGGCAGACAAGACTACAATGTATGCCTGCAGCTGCGGAAGATTTGCATATATTCAGCTCCAAAGCGGTAAAAGACTTATTGGGTATGTTAATGATGAGGGTGAGCTTGAATTTAATGAAGCAAATGATATTAGTTCTACTATTTCCTATATGCTCAAGTGCCGGGAAAATCCGCCTGTATTTATTGCAAGATTTGAATAATTAAAATGTAAAAAACTCTCCATTGGAGAGTTTTTTACATTTCTTTATGAAATAAATTTGAATGAATTATTCTAAGTGCTACAGCAAGCTCTCCTGCCTCTATCTGTCCGGGAGCTGATGCTTTTCTGGCACAGCCGAATGTAATTGCTGAACCAAAGATTTCACCTGCCATTCTGCTAATAACTCCCCGTCCGTCCATTGACATTGTTACAATGGGGTAATCAGGGTGGGCTGATGAAATTGTGTCAGTAAGGTCAAGTAATGTAAGGACATCCTTATTGCTGTTTGGCATAACTGCAATTTTAGGAATATCAGCACCAAGCTCAATCATTTTTTCCATACGGCTTACCAAAACTTCTTTTTCAGGCGTTTTTTCAAAATCGTGGTTAGATATTACAACAACTACGTTGTTTTTATGGGCAAGATCAATAAGTTCCTTTACATTTTCATCACCTGTCATAAGTTCAATATCTACCATATCAACAAGACCGCTTTCAATAGCTGTTTTGTTAAATCTTAAATAGTCTGCAATTCCGGCTTTCTGTACACCTCCCTCAATAATTGTACGGAAAGTAAAAAGCAGAGGAGTTTTATTAATAAGTTTTCTGATAAGCATAAGCATTTCAATAAGGTTGTCCTTATCAGATACATCGTCGTACCAGTCAGCTCTGAATTCTACAATGTCAGGCTTTAATGATGCTATTGTCATTGCCTGAGATGTGATTTCATACTGTGTGTGTCCTACAATAGGAAGACAAATTTTTGGTATACCTTCTCCAATTTTAATGTTTCTAACTTTAATTGGATTCATATTACGCCTCCTGTTTATTAATAGCACAAAACTATAAATATAGTATAACAATTTAAACCCAATAAGTCAATAAAATATAGGGTGAAAAAGTTTATTTTGCAATAATAAAAACCTCCGAAAGGAGGTTTTTATTACTTAAATCTATATTCCTTAATATTTTCAAGGTCATCATAATCAACACCAACAGCGGTATCGCCCATAAAGGTATATATCATACCGTTATACTTAAATGGTATGATAACTGAAACACCGTCAGGCATAGTAAGACTGCCCAGTCTTTCAAAGCCGTCATCAAGGTCCACTCTGTAAACATAACCGCCGTTAAATGTTATATTTTTCTTATCGGCACTGTCATATATTGTAACAGGAAGTGTAAATGTGTTCTTTTCCTTGTCAAAGTAGAATGATGAGGTATCATTAAACATACTTGTTTCAATATTTCCTCTTCCAAGCTCCTCGCTATAGAGCATTATAGGATTATCCTTATCTGAAATATCATAAAGATTGAGGCTAAGCTTTTCACTGCCGTTATCTACAGTTAAAATATGGTTTTCATCATAAGTGTAAATAAGGAGATTTCCGTTTGAAAGCCTTAATACACCGTTTCCTTTTGGATTGGTTGGCTCTTTCAGGTCAACAGAGTAAATTGACTGACTGTTTTCAGGTATTATAAAAAGCATATTCTTAGAGAAAATAGCAGAGCCTATATCAGCACCTGAAACTATTTCATTTGCATAGCCGCACATTTCAAGATTATTGTTAAGTATATAGACATTGGTTATATCTTTATTTGTACCTTTCTTTTTAAAATGTGTAACAAGTCTGAAATAGCCTGAATATTCATTCATTGAGTCCTTGTTTGGAACATAGCCTTTTACATTTCCTTTTCCTGAAGTATATATCTTACCGCTTGAAAGTCCCAATTTGTATATAAATGTGTTTTCAACGTTTTCATTTGAATCAAATGCGTTGTATCTGTTTTTTGCAACATATATGCCTGTACTTGACATATATATATTGTCACCGCTGCATAAATAAGCCTTTACTACGGAAGGTGTAAGAATATCCTCTACATTGACTGAAGCGACTATAGTATAGTCTTTTCCGTTGCCTTCAGGGAAATACTGCATATTTTCATAAGAAAGAATATTAGTTTTTTCACCTGTTGCAGAATCCCTGTAAGATGGAGGATAAAAGTGTCCGTTTTTTGAAAGCTCTGTTATCGGAGTTCTTGTTAAAAGATATATATATCCGTTATAAAGTATGGAGTTTTCATAATAACCTTCAATTTCAAGTTCCTTAAGCTTTGCGGGCTTAACAGGGTTTGTAATGTCATATACACAGGTTATTGAGCTGTGAGAAAAAATGTTTTCGTCATTGTCATTTTCTGTGGGATTTGATTGATTTCCCAAAACAATAAGTGTATTGTTATTAACATAAAGCTTTTGGCTTTTAAACTCATCGTCAAAGTTAATGACCGAAATTGTGTTAAGTATATTATTCTCAGTGCTTAATACATAAATAACATTGTTATTTGCATAATATATATAACCGTTAGATGTACATACAGTGTTGCTGTCATTGTTTTCAAGCAGTTTGACTGCATCAAGGGAAGTGCTGCTGCTTTCATTTGTACCTATCTGCTTTAATATATTATCTGCTGTGCCAATATCTGATACTTCCTTCATATTTTCCTCGCTGCCTACATAAGGAAGGTCATTAACCTGTGATTTAAGGCTGTTTATGAAGTCTGTGCTTTCAGTATCGGTGAAAACGTTTTTCATATCAGATATAATTACAAGACCGTCATAGTAATGTACAGATTTGTCAAATGCTTCTGCAAAAACTTCAACAGGTACATATATGCAACCGTTTTTTATAAATACTTTGTTGTTGTATTCAATGTCCTTCTCTCTTGAACTGTCGACAAGATCAGCAGTTTTTCTGTCAAGAACCAGTGCCCGGTTATCAAGTCTTATCGTTGCTTTGCATGAGGATAAATCCTCAGATGCCGCAGCATTATAAGCTGACTGAAAAAAGACGGTAGGAACATATATGGTTTGGTTTTGAAAAACGGGAACCATAGCGGCGTCCTTTTTGTTTATAAGCATCTGTGCTTTGTCAACAAGCATAACAGGACTGTTTTCATATATTACAACAGCAGAGTCAAGCCTGTCCTCCACCGCAACTGTTTCTGAATTTGAAGGTGTAGGGTTTACAGCTCTGCTCTGTGAAATTTGAAATGCCAAAACACCGCATAATATAACTGCATATACTGAAAGTATGCCAAGCACCATTTTATTATTCATAGCTTCACCTCATCGAAGTTATGGAAACACTGATTACATAGCTGTGAGATATTAATCGGTATTTCCTTAATATATATACCCTGTAGGGTTAGTATGCTGACCGTTAATTCTTACCTCAAAGTGTAAGTGAACGCCTGTAGAGTATCCTGTTGTACCTGCACCTGATATAACCTGACCTCTTGATACCTGCTGTCCTACGGAAACATACAATACATTATTATGGGCATAAAGTGTTGAATAACCGTCACCGTGGTCAACAATAACACACTTGCCATAGCCGCCTCTCCAGCCTGCATAAATAACGGTACCGCTTTCAGCAGCAACTATATCGGTGTTAAGAGTAGCCTTTAAGTCAAGACCTGTATGAAATTCCTGCTTGCCGCTTATAGGACTTCCTCTGTAGCCATAGCCGGAATTTGGAGCATAGCCCTGATATGCAGGCACCGGATACTGGAAGTGCTTGCCGTCTGAACTGTAAACCTTGCCGGCATTTGCACGGTTTTGTATTGTAGTTGACTGCTGTGCCTGCTGAGCTGCCTTTTGAGCTTCTTCGGCTGCTTTCTGTGCCTTTTGTATAAGCTCTTGAACAGTCTTGTCCTGCTGTTCAAGATCGGCAATCTGAGCCTCATAGGTTGCGGCATTTGAATCAAGCTGCTTTACTACAGCAGTCTTCTGTATAATTTTAGCATCAAGCTCCTGCTGCTTTGTAACCTGTTGGGCTTTTAATGTTTCAATAGACTTTTTGTCATTGGCAATTTCTATTACATTTTCATTTATTATTCTTTCAGCTTCAACATATTGGGTTAAAAGCTCCTTGTCGTGTTTCATAATACGGTTTGCATACTCAATCCTTGTCAGGAAGTCTGAAAAATTATCAGCACCCAATATAACCTCAAGGTAACCTGAATCACCGTATTCATACATAACCCTTACTCTCTTTTTAAGAGAATCATACTGATCTTCCTTGACCTTTTTAGCTTCATCAAGCTCTTTTTGTTTTTGCTGAAGTCTTGCAGTTGTTTCACTGAGCTTTGAGTTTAGCTGATTTAATTCTGCCTGGACTGTTGCAAGCTCCCGGTCAAGTTTGTCTACCTCAGATTGAGCAGTCTGCTTTTGGGCGTTTGTCTGGTCAAGCTTTTGCTGAGCTTCGTTAATCTGTGTTTTAAAGGCAGAGCTTTTGTTTTTTAATGAAGATACGGATTCTGCCTGAACACTTACAGCTGAAAAGGATAATAATAGGGATAATGCAATCCCTGCAAATCTCTTATTCATAAAATTTCTCACTTCTTTGATTTTATTTTTATACGTTAAGATGCTTTCTTATTGAGCTGACACTTCCCACCGCACCTATAAGCATACCTACCAAAAGGGCAATTGGAATAATTATTGTAAATATGTCCATAGCAGGTTTAAGCTGTGCAATGTTTCTTAATACAGCATAATCTGAATTAAAGAAATTATAAAGGTTTATATAGCCTATTGTACATATAACTGATGGTATAATTGCACCGATAAGACCGATGATAACACCCTCAATAATAAATGGCCATCTGATAAACCAGTCAGTTGCACCAACGTATTTCATAATGTTAATTTCATTTTTACGTATAAACACAGTAAGCTTAATTGTATTCATAATAATACCTATTGAAACGATACTAAGTATTGCAACAAGTACAACGGATACAAGCTTAAATGCAGTGTCAATAGTAATAAGTGTTTCTGTAAGCTGCTGTGCATGGCTTATAAGCTCAATACCTTGGAACTGGTAATCAGCATCTCCAAGGGTAGGTTCTCCTGAGCTTGTTTCTGCCTGAGCCTGTGTAATAACTTCGGGGGTAGGCTCTGCGGAATTTGCCTGATTGGCAGGATCAGCCGCTTCTGAATCCTTGGCACTTGAATTAATTGCAGCTTGAGTTGCAGGCTGTGACGCCTGTGTAACAGCCTGTGTTGCGGTTTCCGCATAAACAATGTCGGTAAAAATACCTGCTGTTTTCCGGGTAGTCTGCTGTGAGGCTGCTTCTGTGATTTGCTGTGCATTTGGCTGCTCCTGAGCACTGTCTGTTGCAGGTGTGTCAACCTGACTTATTCCTAAAATCTGTTCTTCAAAATCCCATTGGAGCTGCTCTGCCTTTGCAATAAAGCTTTTCTGATTTTTAATATCGTTGAGCTTGATTTCAAGGGAGCGGGGGAATGGATTGTCATCTTTAAGACCGTCTAAAAGGTCGGTTGAATACATTCTCTTTGCGTCTTCAAGAGCATCGTCAGATGTTTTGAATGTAACATCACTGACTTCAGGCATATTTTTTATTTGTGCAATTAAGGAGTCTACTTCCTCCTGTGTTGGCTTTTCTCCAAGGAAAAGAGTGACGCCAATGTCCGATTCAATCTGCTTAAGCATATAATCTACATTTGTAATTATACAAAGAGAGAGTATAACGACAAATATACAGGCACTTACAATAACTATGGAGGCAAAACTCATAAGACCGTTTTTGAA
>DBGCRA010000057.1:0-20617 GCA_048359195.1 Candidatus Gallispira sp. | reverse complement strand
ACCAGTACACCCATACCGCCAATCCAGTGAGAAAAACTTCGCCAAAAAAGCATTGACTTTGACATAGCCTCAACATCGGTTAAAATACTTGCTCCCGTAGTTGTAAAGCCTGACACAATTTCAAAAAGAGCATCTACGGCATTTGGTATTTCACCGCTTACAATAAAGGGAATTGCACCTATTATACTTAACACAATCCAGCTTAATGCCACTGCCACAAAACCCTCACGAGCATAAAAACGATTATTTTTAGGCTTTTTAAGTGTAATAAGCCTGCCCAAAATATAAAATACAAAGGCACATCCAAAAAACACACCACAGGTATTTTCTTTGTATATTATTGAAACAATGCCGGGAAGAACAAGGAAATATGCCTCAAATTTAATAACCCAACCTATAATATTAAAAATAATACCATAATTCATAAAATCACACCACTGTTATAATTATTTCAAAATGTCCATAATATCATTTAATCCAAGATTAGTTGTAACAATAATAACCCTGTCACCAAGCTCAATAGTATCCCTGCCGTCAGGAATAAATGTTTTATCTCCTCTTTTAATGGAACAAACAAGAATATTATCCTTTAAATCAAGGTTCATAAGCTGTTTACCCACCAGTTTATTTATACCATGCGTGTTATTTACGTTAAACTCAAGAGCCTCAACCTTGTTTTCCACAAGTCTGTAGAGTGTTTCCACATTACTGCCATATGAATTTTGGAGAGCTCTTACGTATCTTATAATATTTTCAGCAATAATATTTTTAGGGTCTACAATACTTCCCAAATTCAAATCCTGCACAACTTCCTCAAAGGTAACCTTTTTAATCTTGGTAATAACCTTTGCATCTGAAATTTTGCTGACATATAAAGAAAGCATTATATTTTCCTCGTCCATATCCGTTACGCTTACAAATGCGTCCGTACTGCCTATACCCTCCTCATCAAGAAGAGATTCATTTGTAACATTGCCGCATATTATTATGGCTTCGGGCAAAAGCTCACTAAGCTCTTCACATCTTTCCCTGTTATTTTCAATAATCTTTACGTTAATTTTTGACTTCAAAAGTATGTAAGCAAGATAATATGAAATTCTTCCACCACCTGCAATTATAACATTTTTAATTCGGCGAATTTTAGCTCCTGCCTTTTTAAAAACACTGTAAGCATCATTTATTGGAGTAACAAAAGATATTATATCCCCTGAATGTAATATAAAGCTGCCGTTTGGTATAAATGCCTCATCTTTTCTCTGAACAATACAAACAAGTACATTAGGACTGATTTTCACCCTTATGTCACATATAGCCATACCGTCTAGTATGGAATTTTCAGGTATTTTAAACCTTATCATATTAATACGGCTTTTATCAAAGCTATCTACATCAATAGCAGACGGAAGCTGTATAAGCCTTGCCATTTCCTGTGCCGCTTCCCTTTCCGGATTGACATACATGGAAAGACCAAGCTCCTCTTTAATATATTTAATATCCTCATAATACTGAGGATTTCTTACTCTGGCTATGGTCTTGCATCCGCCAAGTTTATTTGCCATAAGGCAGCCAAGCAAATTAACCTCATCCTCATCTGTTACGGCAATAACAAGATCAGCCTCCCTGACTCCTGCTTCCATAAGCACATTATGGCTTATGCCATTGCCTGCTACTCCCTGAATATCAAGAGCATCAACAACAAACTTAATTCTTTCCGCCTCTGTATCTATTAATGTAATTTCGTGTCCTTCCTTGCTTAACTGCTCAGCCAAAGTATAGCCTACATTGCCGCAGCCCACTACAATTATATTCATTAGCACACCTCGCCTGTTTTATACTCGTTCTGTCCTATTAATACAAGTATACCCCAATTTATCAATAATTTCAACAAAAATAAGTATGTACAAATTTAACCCCCACTTTCTTTGAAAGTGAGGGTTATTTAAACTAATTTTTATAATACCGATATAATCAATGTCAGATATGCTTTATTTATAAATCAAGTCAACACCTGTTACAACAAATCTGCCGCCTGTAGTACCCTGATGATAAATTTCAAAGCTGCCAAAGCTGTTAGGATTTGTAATAGTTGCACTAAGTTCTAAAGGAGTTACAGGAGTTTCTTCCTCTCCAACCTTATAATCGGTTTCAACCTTAGCACTTAATGTATCACCTTCAAGGCTTACTGTGATAGTACAATTAGCTCTAAAGGTTGTTTCCATATACTGCATATCACCTATAGGAGTACCTACACCATCTTTATATTCATAAAGTTGGAATTCGGTAGTATTGGTATATGTACTGCTTCTTGTATATCTTATACCAAAGCCTGTCTGTGTATCAGGATCATATTTAATAAGTATTTCTTGGTACTGACCTGCACTGCCGAAGCTCTGTCCTGCGGTTTTTTCAGGAGTAAGTCTTACAACTGCGGTCATATCGCCATAATCATCGGTTGGCTGCTTATATATTACACGGCAGTATCTTACACCTGTTATTATTCCCTTAACCTGACTTGCGTAAGTTCCTGTACCATAATTATAATACCAGTCGCCTATAAAGTTCCATTTACCCGGAACCGTACCTGTTATACTGTTTTCAAGAATGGTTCTGTATAAAGTAACTGTACCGTCACCATTATCAATAGATGAACCTAAAACATCTGATGTAATAAAAGGTGGATGTGTAGGCACACTCTGGAAATCAGTACTTATATTTCTGTTAGGTATCATATCTGCAGTAATCATAACAGGATATATAATTGTTGTAGTTTCACCTGCATTGCTTAATTCACTCTTAGGTGAAATTGATACCATTATATATTTGCCAATATCGCTTTCGCAAAGATTATATGTCTTAGTAGGCTCATCCATCTTAGTATCAGCTAATGTTATTGGATTAGAGCCATTTTCATCATCACAGCGATACCATGTAATAAGTGATGTATCACTTGATGCCACACCTAAATCCAAAGCATAGTCAATACCTATAACACCTTCAGCAGGTGCAATAATTTCAGGCTCTCCTGTAAATACAGGTGCGTCTTCAATTTTAGGCTCAACTGTTACAACAGTCTTATTCTTAATACCGTTTGCAGCTGTAACGGTTACAATAGCTGTAGTTATGTCAAGACTATGATTATCAGCAGTTACAGTACAAGTATTACCATTTTGTTCAATGGCAACATCGCCCTCAGCAGTAAATGTAACAGTCTGATCTGCCCTTGAAGGATATACAGATGCAGTAATAGTTGCAGGATTCTCACCGGTCTTTACTGTCACGCTTGAATTTACACTAATTCTCATTGGTTCTGCTCCAAGACTTGCGTATGTATCCTTACAGTTTGCAGGATCCCAGTCATCATCACCACGAAGTACATTCCATACATTATATGCCTGTACCTGCTCATCAGTAAGCTCAATAGCACAGCTGTCATCAACAATATTTGCTTTAGCACCTGTTTCATCAACAATATTGCTATACTGGAAAGTATACTGACCCGGTAATGAAGGAGTCCACTGATAAGTGCCCTTGTTAGTAGGAACAGTACAGTTAATAAGGGTAATTTCAGCCCAGCCCTTGCATAAATAAGTAGGCAATGAACCTTCAGGCTTATTAAGCCGGAATGTACAATCCTTAAACAGGAATTTTTCTCCGCCGCCGACAATGTGGTTGCTTAAAGAGTTAATTGTACAATTATCAAATACCTGAGTGCCTCCCCAGCCCATTATGAAGTCATTTGTACCTTGAATGTAGCAGTCCTTATAATAGCCTCTCTTAACATCATTTTCAAATGTATCCAAGATAGAAATAAACTGACAATTTTCATAATAATGCTTGTCGCCTGCACCAAAATATGCAAAAGCCTGTGTTTCAAGGTCTGAACGCTTTGTAAGTGCCTGTGAAGAATCCTTTTCAAAAGGCACATCAACATTACAATAATTATATATTGAAATATTCTTCAATGTAAGTCCTGTACAGTTTGACACAACAGTAGCACTGTTGTAATTTCCTGATGCACCCTGATTATTGCCTCTGTTGTCAGCAAGAACTATATCAGCAGGATTATCACTGTCACCTATAAGTGTTATATAGTCCTTTGTAATTGAAAGTCCGTTCTTTGTTTCATCACCGTTCATTAAATAAACGCCCGGTTTAATTCTTATTACAGTAGGATTTTCAGCCGTACCCGGCTGTGCTGCCTCATAAGCTTCCTGAACTGTTTTATAAATATTTGCAGAAGGATCACTTTCTTCTATAGACCTGTCAACAATAATTTCATCATTTTCAACAGGAATATCTGCATCAAAGCTATAACTTGAATCCAAAACCTTCTGTAAAATCTGAGCAACATCCTGAGTATTCAATTTTCCATCTCCGTTAACATCACTGTTTTCAATAGGAACACTGTCATTAAGACAAGCCTGCAATGCAAGAGATACATCCTCAATATTTACATTGCCGTCATTGTTAACATCACCAAGCTCACCTGCCATAGCATTAACAGACATAGCTGACACTACTACAGATGCGGCCATAATTCGCTTAAATTTACTCATATTGCATCCTCCTTAGTTTGTAAATATTTTATGAACTATATGAATATAATAACATAATTTCCTTAATATTACAACATTTTTTTCTGTTATTTTTTATTTTTCGTCATTATTTCATTACTTTAAATATTTACCGCTGTCTTATTATCAATGTAAATAAAATATCAAATATAAAAAACGTTAATATAGGTGCTGCAATATAGTTTATTCGTCTAAAGCCCAAAACAATTCTTTCAATCAACGGCTGAATAAAGTAAAGTATAATTACCCCACCAATACCGAACCTTATACTTGGGCTTAAAGCAATTCTTGCCTGAAAATTTACAGTATAATCTGCATAAGTCTGCCATGGCCAACTTCCGGTAAAATATTCAAGAATATAGGTACTTGCAAGCTCAATTCCCGTTGCAATTATCATACAAAGAATAAATACAACAGGAATAAGCATTAGCCTTTGTTTTTTACTCTTTTCTGCAATCAATCTGTTTACAGTCAGTATAAATATCACCGCACCGACTCCATAAACAGGACAATAAGGACCAAAGAGCACTCCTCTGTTTGTAAATCCCCATCCATAAACAACAGTTTCAAGAAAAACCTCATAAATCCAGCCAATAACCGAATAGGTAATAAAATACAAAAAATATTCTTCAATTCTTCCAATCATTATACTAACCTTCGTCCCATTAACACACCCATTACGGAAGCCATCATAAGTCCTCGTGTCCAGCCGCTTGAATCCCCAAGGCAATGCAAGCCCTTAACGTTTGTATTAAAATTATTATCCATTTTTACTCTGTTGCTGTAAAACTTAAGTTCAGGTGAATACAAAAGAGTTTCTGTAGACGCAAATCCCGGAACAACATGGTCAACAGCCTGAATAAAGTTAATAATATTAATCATTGCTCTGTAAGGCATTGCTGCAGTAATATCACCTGCAACAGCGTCAGGCAGTGTAGGCTTTAAATTAGACTGTGAAAGTTCCTTTTGCCACGTTCTCTTACCGTCTAAAATATCTCCAAACCTCTGTACAAGTATATGCCCTGCACCAAGCATATTAGTCAGTTCGCCAATCTTTTGAGCATAAGCAATGGGCTGATTAAAAGGCTCACAGAAGTTATGAGAGCATAAAATAGCAAGATTTGTATTATCAGACTTTAAATCCTTGTAGGAATGACCGTTTACAACTGCCAAATCATTATCGTAATTTTCCTGGCTTACAAATCCGCCCGGATTTTGGCAAAATGTACGCACCTTGTTTTTAAACGGCTTAGGATAACCAATAAGTTTTGATTCATAAAGAACATTGTTTACATTTTCCATTACCTCATTTCTGACTTCAACCCTTACGCCAATATCAACAGTACCGGGCTGATGTGCAATATGATGTTCAGCACAAATTTTTTCAAGCCAGTCAGCACCACGTCTGCCTGTTGCAATAATAGTATTATCGGCTGTTATTTCAATTTCTTCATTGCTGTTTTTAACAATTACACCTTTACATATATCTCCGTCTAAAATTAAATCTGTACACTCATATCCAAATATAATTTCAACACCGCTGTTTAACAAATGCTGTTCTATTGCATAATAAATATCCTGAGCCTTTTCAGTACCCAAATGACGAATAGGACAATCCACCAGCTTTAAGCCTGCCTGAATAGCTCTCTTTCTTATATCCTTAACTTCTTCTGTGTTTCCAATTCCCTCAACGTGTTCATCAGCACCAAACTCAAGATAAATTTTGTCTGTATAATTAATAGTTTCCTGAGCCAACTCTTCCCCAATAAGATTTGGCAAATCACCGCCAACCTCATAGCTTAATGAAAGCTTGCCGTCGGAAAAGGCACCTGCACCTGAAAAGCCTGTTGTAATATGACAATAGGGCTTACAGTTTACGCAATGTTTGGTTTTATTCTTGGGACAACGTCTGTTTTCAATCGCAACTCCTTTTTCCACAATGATAATCTTCTTTTTGCTGCCCTTTTTAAGCATTTCAAGAGCAGTAAAAATACCTGCAGGACCTGCACCTATAATTACAACATCTTTTTTCATAAAATACCTCCTAAAATAATAAAAGCCTTACACTGATTATAATTATACCACCGGCATAAATATAGTCAACTGTAAGGCAGTTGGTAGAAACGCTTGCCCAATATGCAAGCATATATATTTACTCAAGCGATTGAATTTTATCATATATTTTTATATTTGTCAATGCGGTTAATTAGGTTAAATATTTTTTAAATATTTTTAAAATTGTATTTTACTGTTGCCATAACATACTTCTTTAAAATTACAATGATTAACATTGTTCCAATACTGTCCCGTTAAAAGCTCCTGAATAACAGCATCTTTTTAAAAATTAAAAAGGTGAAACATAAGCTTAAAACCCCATTTCATTGAACACTGAAATGGGGTTTATTGCCAATCTGAGGCTGTGTATTTACACAGCCCTTATATTTAATTATATTAATAATTTTCAGCCTTAATCCGGAAATAACTCTGAGGATGAGCACATACAGGACATACCTCAGATGCCTTCTTGCCAATAACTATATGTCCGCAGTTAGCACACTGCCAAATCATATCATTATCTCTTGAGAATACTAAACCACCTTCAATATTAGCTATAAGCTTTCTGTATCTTTCCTCGTGTTCCTTTTCAATAGCTGCAACACCATCAAATAAAGCAGCAATTTCATTAAAACCTTCAGCTCTTGCTTCTTCGGCAAAAGTCTTATACATATCTGTCCACTCATAATTTTCGCCTTCAGCAGCATCCTTTAAATTTTCCATTGTATCAGGCATACCACCGTGTAAAAGCTTAAACCAAAGCTTTGCATGTTCCTTTTCATTATTTGCGGTTTCTTCAAAAATTGCAGCAATCTGATTATATCCGTCTTTTTTAGCCTTGCTTGCATAATATGTATACTTATTTCTTGCCTCAGACTCACCTGCAAATGCTGTCTTTAAATTAGCTTCTGTTTTACTTCCTTTTAATTCCATAATATACCTCCATAAAAAATATTTACTACGATGTTATAATACCATAATTTTCCCTTTTTGTCAAGGATAATAATTATTAATTAATAATATTTAAAATAAAATCCGACCAAGCAAAAAGCTCAACCGGACCTCTATAACTAATTTTATAATGCTTTTCTGTATATCTCGGCAATTTCTTCCTTAGTAAATACAACAGGATTATTTGCTACACTTGCAGCAGAAACCTTCATACAGTTTTCAGCCATCCAAGGTACATCCTTTTCTTCAATACCAAGATCAGATAATGTGCACTCAAGTTCAATATCCCTTAAAAGACTTCTGACCTTATTTGCACAGTCCTCAGCCGTAAGACCTCCCATAGCTCTTGCAATCTTACCGAACTTAAATCTTTCGCCATTATATGATGCTTCAATTACAACAGGTGTAAGAGCAGCAAGTCCCTTGCCGTGAACTATATCCTTTAAACCGCTTGCAGGGTGTTCCATACCATGAGCAAGCGTAACGCCTGCCGTATTAATAACCATACCGCCAATAGTACTTGCAAGAGTTATTTTCTCCCAACCCTCTTTATAACCTGGATTTTTGTAAACCCTTACTAAATTATCAGCAATAAGATTAATTGCATACAAGCTTAAAGCATCTGTAAATGGTTGTGAAATCTTAGATGTATATGCCTCAATACTGTGACAAAGAGCATCAAAACCAACGGAAGCAAGTATGTGTTTTGGCATTGTCATCATACACTCAGGGTCAACGATAGACACCTTTGGAACAATGGCATTACAGCGAAGTGACTTCTTGTCACCATTTTCAGGATTAGTAAGTACAGCAAAGCCATTACCCTCTGAGCCTGTACCGCAAGTAGTAGGAATTACCACAAGAGGAAGTGCCAAATCACTCTTTAATCTGTTAAATATGTAATCATTAATATCGCCCTTGTTAACAGCAAGGAAAGCTATTGCCTTTGCACAGTCCATAATACTGCCGCCACCAATGGCAACTACCATATCACAGCCTGTTTCATTTGCAAATGCTCCGCCTTCTTCAGCAGTTGTTGTAAGAGGATTTTGTTTAACCTTATCAAACAGCTCCGTAGCAATGCCTTCTTTTTCAAGAGCAGACTTAACCTTGTCATAAAGTCCTGACTTCTTTGCACTGCTGCCGCCTGTAACAATTAATGCCTTTTTACCATAAGGCTTTGAAAGAGTACCAACCTCATTAACCTTGCCGCTGCCAAATACAATATTTACGGGAAGGTAATAATTAAACATAATTGACGGAACTGCATCTAAATCAATTTCTTTCTTAGCCTTAACCTTTTCTGCAGCTCTGTCAACTGCTGATGTATCATCAACAACATCACCCAATTCATCTACAGCAACATCAATATGTGAACCAAACTTTTCTTTATACTTTAATTTGCAGTATAGGGCAAAGAATACACCAAGAACACACCAGCCTCCTGCCATAAGCCACTCCTGCCATACCAGAGAGCAGCCTGAATTGGGCACAACATACATTACAACCATAAGTCCTGACATTACCACTGCCAACACACCAACAAGCTTATAATGCTTAACCTTATAAGGTCTTGCCATATCAGGAGCCTTACTTCTTAAAATAATAAATGAAAGAGCTACCATACAGTAAGCTAAACAACAGCCAAAGTTACCTGCATCAACAATCCAGACAAGCATCTTTCTGCCTGCAAAAGGAGCAAGAACTGAAAGCACACCAATTAAATATAAAGCATTTACGGGAGTCTTGTTCTTCTTGTGAAGCTTTACAAAAGGTCTTGGAATCATATAAGACTCAGCCATTGAATACATAGCACGGCTGCCGCCAATAAGGAATGAATTCCAGCTTGTAACAATACCGCACATACCGCCGATAATAAGCACCTTTGACATAAGCGCACTGTTAAAAGCCTTAGCCATGGCATCAGCAGTAACAAGTCCTGAACCCTCCTGTGATGCTGCAATATCGGCAGGGCTCATAATATAACCAACACCAATAATAACAAGTGCATAAAATGCAACTGCAAGAACAATAGATAAAATAAGAATTCTTCCTATTTTCTTTAAAGGAACATTAATTTCTTCCGCTGCCTGTGGAATAACATCAAATCCAATGAAGAAGAATGGTGTAATAAGAGCTACCTTAATTACTGCCATAAACATATCCATACCCGTTTCACCGGCAAACATTTGTCCCTGTAAATTTGATACATCACCTGTAACAGCAGATGCAACTACAAGTAAAATACCGACAGCACCAATAATGACAGTAAGTACAGTCTGAAGCTTTGCAGCAGTTTTAGCACCTTTAATATTAATATAAGTAATAAATATAGATACAATAACCGCAACAGCAAGCCATGAAGCATAAATATCAAAGCCTGCAACAGTATATAAATAGCCCTTTAAAAAAGGCGGATATATATACTGAATTATAGTAGGCAATGCACAAGCCTCAAAACAAACTACACTGACATAACCTAAAATAATAGCCCAAGTACATATAAATGAACCGACAGGTCCCATTGCCTTATAACTAAATACGTGCTCACCTCCGCACTGAGGCATAGCTGCCGTAAGCTCCGCATAAGTAAGCCCTACAAAGAATATCATTACGCCGCCAAGGCAAAAGCCTATTGCCGCGCCAAAAACACCGCCTGCACTTATCCAGTCACCTGATGATACAACCCAGCCCCAGCCAATCATAGCACCAAAGGCAATTACAAGTATGTCCCACATACTAAACACTTTATCAAATTCCGATTTTTTCTTTTCCATAGCTGAAAATCCTTTCCTAAAAAATATAAAAAGACGCTGCAAACAGAGATTCCCCCTGTATACAACGCCTTTGTTGTCAATAAATAACTTAATCCTCAAATCTGAGTTCAATCATCTGAGAAAGATACTTAACCGTCTTATCCCAGCCAAGCACACTGCTGTCAATCATTATATGACGGTTATGACGGTCACCTCTGTAGGTGCCTGTCATATACTTATACCTTGAATGATGAAGCTCATCATAATACTTAACCATTTCCGCAGCTTCTTTTTCGGAAATTTGATTTTGTTCCATAATTGTCTTTATTCTTTTTTCTGTAGGAGCATATACGAATATATTAAGACAATCCGTTCTGTCCTTTAAAATATAATCACTGCAGCGACCTATTATTACGCAGGATGACTGTTCGGCAAGCTTATGAATTACTTCAAACTGATTATGTATTACCACATTGGTAAGATTTGCATATCTTGGACCAAACTTTGTATCAAAGCTATGCTTAACATTATTTCCCTCGTCAACCTTTTCAACAAGCTCACGTTCTATACCTATTTTTTCAACTACCTTGTCCACAAGATCTCTGTCATAGTATTCAATACCAAAATTTTCGGCTATTGCCTTGCCTATTTCAGGTCCGCCGCTGCCGTATTCACAGCCTACCGTTATTACAATGTGTTTCATGCAACATCATCCTTTCATAAATATTTATTTTCCGGCTACTTCATCAACAGCTTCCTTAATAATTGCAACAGCCTTGTCACAATCAGCCTCTGTAATAGTAAGAGGAGGAATCATTCTGATAATACTGGAGCCTATGGCAGTAATAAGGAGCTTTCTGTCAAAGCAAGCGTGCTTAACATCAACACCGTTTATGTCCTCAAACTCAACGCCTACAAGTAAGCCCTGACCTCTTACTTCCTTAACATGAGGAAGCTTTTTAAGCTCTTTCATAAAGTATTCGCCCATCTTCTTTGCATTGCCTGCAAGTTCCTTATCAAGCATTTCATTAACTGCTGCAAGAGACGCTGCACAGCATACAGGATGACCGCCGAATGTTGTACCGTGTGAACCCATTGTAAATGCCTTTGCCACTTCAGCAGTGGCACAGATTGCACCTATTGGCATACCGCCGCCAAGAGCTTTAGCCATGGATACAATGTCAGGCTTGATACCATAATTCATAAATGACATTACAGCACCTGTTCTGCACCAGCCTGTCTGTACCTCATCAAGAAGAAGTAAGATACCCTTTTCATCACAAAATTCTCTTAAACCTGTCATAAATTCCTGAGTTGCAGGATTTACACCGCCCTCACCCTGAACAGGTTCAATCATAATAGCAATTGTGTTTTCTGTACAAGCATCCTTGAAAGCCTGTAAATTGTTATATTCTGCATAAGTAAAGCCCGGAGTCATATCACCGAAACCAATCTGGCAGGCATTGTCAGGCTGACCTGTAGCACTCATTGCACCAAAGGTTCTGCCGTGGAAAGACTTTGCAGCAGTTACAATATTGTACTTATGAGGACCATACTTTTCAACACCATACTTTCTGGCCATTTTAATCATAGCTTCATTTGCTTCAGTACCGGAGTTCTGATAGAAAATCTTATCCATACCTATTGTTGTACAAATCTTTTCAGCAAGTAAAGCCTGAGGAACAGTATATGGATAATTAAATGTCTGCATTATTTCTCCTGCCTGCTCTCTTACGGCAGCTACAACCTTTTCATTACAGTTGCCGACAGAGTTTACTGCAATACCTGCATAAAAATCAAGATATTCCGTATCATTTTCGTCGTACATATAAATACCCTTAGCTGAATCAGCAAGGAAATCAAAACGCTCATAGGTTTCAACCATATACTTATTAACCTTATCTTTAATATCCTGTGCTGTTAAACCTGTGTCCTTTAATCTCATAATAATATTCCTCCATTTTTAATAAATTTATTTATCGCACCAAACAAAAAAAACAACGATACCCCTTAGGAAGCATCGTTGCTTTTCTGTTCTTTATTTTGAACAACATTATAATATCACAACCAACTCAATTTGTCAACAACTTTTAATAAATTTTTTATTTCTTTATTTTTTAAGTTTTTAAGCATATTCCAGAGCTTTTTTAAGCTCAATTTTCATTTTTAAGTATTTTTATGTTAAATACACCCGTTCATTATATTGAACATATTGTGATTTACAAAAATCAGCACACTACAAAAAAGCTCCAAAAACTCACATTATTATCTGTAACATTACTGTATTTATGAGTATTTATGGACTCAAATCTGAAAACATCATCCTTTGTAATATTATAGCTCTTTTGATTAACCTCCAAAGTAAGTTCTCCCTCAATTACGGCAATATATTCCCTTGTATTTTCACCATGACCGCCGCTTACATAGACGCCTTTTGGTGCTATATCTATTCTGTATATTTCCACCTTCTTATTGTCCTCATAAGGAAAACAGGTAAGAACAGTATACTGCCCCGGCACTTCCTTTGTAGGTATAAGCTCCTTTATCCTTACCATACAGGATTCCATAGGAGGTGTGCTTATTAATTCACTTAACTCAATTCTAAGACCGCTGCATATTTTTCCAAGTACGTTAATTGAAGGATTTGCATCTCCTTTTTCAATTTGGTGAAGCATACTTTTGCTTACTCCTGTCTGCTCCGATACAACATCAAAGCTCATTGCCTTTGATGTCCTTATTCTGTTCAAATTAACTGCAATATTATGTGATAAATAGTCCACTTTAAATCCTCCCTATTTTTATGTCAAAAAAGTCTTTCTTATGTATATAGCCGTCAGATATTCATAACGCACCTCAGGAGTGGTGAATTTGTTTCCGCTTATTTCTCTTATTTTATTCATTCTATAGCCCACCGTATTTCTGTGAGTAAACATAAGCTTTGCCGTTTCGGACAAAGAGCACCCTGTTTTTAAATAATAATAAAGAGTATCAATAAGACTTGAATTATGTATTTTGTCATAATCCTCAAAAACCTTAAGCCTTTTAGTATAAAAGTTTTTTAAAACTTCATTGTCTTTTACTGCAAATATCAGACCTAATATGCCTATATTATCATAAAGAACAGTTTTTTCATCAAGTATTTTTGCCGCCCTTAAAGCATCAGCCGACTGTTTGTATAATTCGGAAATGCCCTCAATACCCTTTTTAGCAGAGCTTATTCCTGTTTTACAACCTTCAAGCTCCTTACTTTCTGTAATAATATCTTTAATTTTCAAAATATTATCTTTTACTATTATAAGAGTGCTGCCCTTATATTCCATTATATGAAAATCCGTATTTGTCAAGCTAATCATACTATATATTTTATCATAAGGATAAACCTCAGATATATTAATAACACAGTATTGAGAACTTTCATAAAATCCCTTTTCATTAAGCAATTCTATGTAATTTTCAATATTATCATTTTTGGAAATTAAATTTCTGAAAGCATTTGATAAAGCACTCTCATTTTGAGAATTTCTTAGAATATTACCGCAAAGTTCCTGCATTACATCGGTAATATGGATCTCCCACGGCATTATATAAAGAGGAAAATCATTTCCGTTACAAAGAGCCTTAATATCCTCTGTAATATCCTCCTCCATTATATATTTGCCCGTATTAATTATTATTCCCGACACACCTTTGTCAATAAGAGCAGAAATAAAATCATATAAAGACGTTGACCCAACAGTAAAAAAGCCTGTAGTAATAATCAGTTCATTGCTTTTAATAAAATTAATGTTATCTATATCCTCTGCAAGATATACCCACGTAACAGTTCTTGAAAGACTTTTTTTCTCTGTAATTTTCCTTATGGAATATTTATTTATACAAGGCAGCAGCAAAGACTCCAAATCATATGACATTTATTTCAGCTCCTTTCTTTATATGCTGTTTTTAGTATAGCACTTAATTCTTTGTGCGTAAAGCACAAAATTATTAATAATATTCGTTCTATGAAAATATTGATTTTTGTCAAAAAGAGTATATAATTAAATCATAAGCACAAGCAATGGCGTTTGACGAACCTGCTGTGCTTTTTTTAGTTTTGTTTTTTATGGAGGTATAAATTATGCTTAAAGATGCTTTACCAAAAATTGTAACAAATACAGTTCCCGGTCCCAAAACCGCAGAATTAATTTCAAGAAGAAAAAATAATATTCCCGATGCCATAGGCTGTGCATATCCCACATCAATAAAAGAGGGTGCAGGTGCAGTATTTGAGGACTTGGATGGAAATATATTCTTGGACTGGATTGGCGGCGTAGGTGTATTAAATATAGGCTACAGCCACCCTGAAATTGTACCTGTAGTAAAAGAACAGGCTGATAAATATTTCCATGCTATGCAAAATATTATTACTCATAGCGGATATATTGATTTAGCGGAAAAGATGAACGAAATCGTACCTGTAAAGGGTGATAAAAAGCGTACCTTCTTTGCAAACAGCGGTGCTGAATGTGATGAAAATGCCGTTAAGATTGCAAAGGCTTATACAGGCAGAAAAAGTATTATAGTTTTCTCAGGTGCTTTCCATGGCAGAACAACTCTTACTATGGCTATGACCTCAAAGAAGGCTTATGCCAAAGGTATGGGACCTTTTCCTGACGGTATTTACAGAGCAGAGTTCCCATATTTATACAGAAAGCCTGTAGGAATGAATGAGACTGATGCTATTGATTTTTATATTGAAAGCATTTATAAGGTATTTGAGGAGTGTGCTCCTGCCGAAGACATTGCAGCTATTGTTGTTGAACCGTTACAGGGTGAAGGCGGTTTTATTCCTGCACCTATTGAATGGGTTAAGGCTGTAAGAAAAATCTGTGATGAAACAGGTATATTGCTTATTGCAGATGAAGTACAGTCAGGCTTTTGTCGTACAGGCCGCTTCTTTGCTTCCGAATACTGGAAAGAAGCAGGCTGTCCTCCTGATATTATGACATCAGCAAAGTCCATTGCAGCAGGTCTGCCACTTTCAGCAATTACAGCAAGAGAAGAAATTATGCAGTCCGTACCAAAGGGAACTATAGGCGGTACATTCTGCGGCAACCCCTTATCCTGTGCAGCAGCATTAAAGGTAATTGAAATTATGCAGAGAGATAACCTTGCAGAAAGAGCCTGTGAAATCGGAAAAACCGTAACAGACAGATATTTAAGTTGGAAAGAAAAATACTCCTGTATAGGTGATGTCAGAGGATTAGGTGCTATGATAGGCATTGAATTTGTAAAGGATTCAGAAAGCAAGAAGCCTGATGCAGAGCTTACATCTGCACTTGTTCAGGAATGTGCAAAAAATGGTCTTCTTGTTGAAAGTGCCGGAATATACGGCAATGTAATCAGATTTTTAGCCCCTCTTGTTATTACTGATGAACAACTCGAAGCAGGCTTAAAAATTTTTGAAAATGCCATTGAAAAATGCTCAAAATAAATGACCTTATTACAGACTGTTTTTTTGACAGTCTGTAATTTTATTTTTAATTAAGGAGAAAATTATGGAAATAAAAAAAGCAGCTTTTAAAGATTTTGATACAGCCTTTGAATATATAAAAAATTTATGGACATATAATACATATAAAAAAGAAGAAGTTAAAAAGATATATGAGGAAGTAATAAATGACAGCAATTCATTTGCTTTCTTTTTAACCAATAACGGTGAATACAAGGGCTTTTGCCACGGCGATTATTTTAACACTTTTTGGATGTCAGGCTTAACCTGCTACGTTTCAAGCCTTATTGTAAATGAAGATGAAAGAGGCAAAGGCTATGGCACGGCACTTTTAAACCACGCAAGAGATTTGGCAAAGTATAAAGGCTGCAAGGCAATTATACTGGATTCAGGTATGACAAGAAAAAAAGCCCATAAATTTTATGAAAATTATGGTTTCAAAAAAAGTTGTTATGGCTTTGAACTTATTTTATAGTTAAATCACAATAAACCAAAAGGGAATATTGGCATAAAGGAGCCCAACATTCCCTTTTTACATACATTATTTAAAGCTGTTAAATACAATTTTTCCTGACTCACTAAGCTCACTGTCTTCCAAGCCGTCACTGCTGTCCGCACCTGCAATTAATGCTGCGGAGCTTTCATTTTTATCACACAATGACCAGTTGCACCAGCTGAGATTATTGTTATTCATAAATTCAATCCATTCCCTGCTTTCATAATCATAAACACCTCCTCCGCCGCCGGCATCACCGGTTCCCCATTCAGAAATAAACACGGGAATATTATTATTTAAAGCATTGCTTATTTTATCTCTAAGCCATTGACCATGAGTGCCTGCATAAAAATGACAGGTATACATAATGTTGTTAAAGTCCAAAGGAGCATTTACAACGCTGTCCAAATCCTGACACCACTGGGGATTCCCTACAAGTATAATACAATCACTGTCAATACTTCGTATTGTAGCGATTATTCTTTCGGCATAAGGCTTAACATCATTGCTCCAGATTATATTTCCGTTTGGTTCGTTGCATATTTCATATATAACACCCTTGCTTTCTTTATATCTCTCTGCTATTTCTGAAAAAAAGCTTTCTGCTTCATTTATATGAGTCATAGGATTTCCGTCACTTAAAATGTGCCAATCAATTATTGCGTACATATCTAACGCAAGAGTATTGTCAACCCCCTTAATAAGAACATTCTTTACAGAACTGTTCTGAATATATCCGTTTTCCTCTGTATACATTGCAAACCTCATTACATTTGCCCCTCTGTCAGCTATAGCCTTTATATAACTGCTGTCAGTAAACTGAGGAAACCACTGAAGTCCGTGACTGCTCATACCCTTTAATACTACCCTCTCTCCTCCTTCGTTTAAAAGCTGTGTGCCTTTAACCTGCAAAGCACCGTTTTCACTTATTCCACCATTAACTGACATTGACAATGTAGTGCATTCGGTAATTATCTCTGCATCAACAGAATATATATCCATTGCTCTCTTAATAAGAGTACAGGCTTCCGCTCTTGTTAAAGGCCTTGTAGGGTTGAAATTCCCCTTATTATCACCATTAACAATACCCTCCTTATAGGCTCCAAGAACAGTATCATAATATCTGCCGCTTAATGTATTAAAGTCATTTATTTTAGCTGACTCTGTATTGTAATCATAATTTATATTACCGGCAAAGGCTTTCATTATTATTTTGACTGCAAGCTGTCTTTCAATAGGCTTATTATATTTTTCTCCCGTAGGAGGATTTTCATCATAATCATACCAACCCATATCAAGTGCAGATTCCATTAAACCTCCTGCCCAATGTTCACTGCTGCTTACTTTAGGACTAACCTCCTTAATTCTGCATACTATTGATATAAATTCAGCTGATGTAATTGCAGTATCAGGTTTAAAGTTTCCGTCATCATAGCCTGACAAAAAACCTTTTTCTGACATATATGTAACGGTATTATAATACCGGTCACTTCTTTTAACATCATTGAATTCTTCTCCATATACTGTGACTAATATAAAAAGAACTGCAATTAAAGATAATATTATTTTTTTCATTTTATACCTCATAAAAAAATGTCTTACTGACATCTTCAATCTGTCGAAAAAGTCGACAGTATTATAATAAGATTTTAAAAAAAACTGACCTCCAATCATTAGATTTTTATGTCTAACTTTTGGCGGTCAGTTCATTACTCATACTATTTTATAAAATATTATAAAAACTTATTACTGCATAGCCTTAGCTACTTCTTCAGCAAAGTTTTCATTCTTCTTTTCAATACCTTCACCGGTTTCAAATCTTACAAAGCTCTTAACTGTAACATCAGCACCAATTTCCTTAGAAACTTCCTTCATATACTGACCTACAGAAATCTTATCGCCTAAAACATATTCCTGCTCTAATAAGCAAACTTCCTTCATTTCCTTATTAAGTCTGCCTGTAAGCATCTTTTCAAGAATAGCCTCCGGCTTATTGGCATTCTTAGGATCATTCTTAGCCTGCTCTAAAAGAACTTCCTTCTCATGAGCAATAAAGTCAGCAGGAACATTCTCTGTAGCAACAAACTTAGGGCTCATAGATGCAATCTGCATTGCAACATTCTTACCTGCAGTTACAAGAGCAGCATCCTTAGAAGCTGTAGCAAGCTCTACTAAAACTGCAATCTTACCGCCTGCATGGATATAAGATACTAAATAAGAGTCACCTGTATTAACTACCTTTTCAAATCTTCTAATGTTAAGATTTTCACCAATTACGGAAATCTTTTCAGTTAAAGCATCCTTAACTGTCTTAGTTTCGTCTTCAATCCACTTTTCAGCCAATAAAGCATCAACGTCCTTTGCATCAGACTTAGCAGCCTGCTTAGCAACGCTGTCAACAAAAGTCTTAAATACATCATTCTTAGCAACAAAGTCAGTTTCAGAGTTTACTTCAACAACAACACCAACGCTGTTGTCATCAGCAATATAAGCATAGCTTAAACCTTCAGCAGCAATTCTGCCTGCCTTTTTAGCAGCATTAGCAAGACCCTGCTTTCTTAAATATTCAATAGCCTCTTCAATATTACCGTCAGTTTCAACAAGTGCATTCTTGCAAGCACTCATACCAACACCTGTTAATTCTCTTAACTCCTTAATCATAGCAGCAGTAACAGCCATTTTTCTTTTCCTCCTGTTATTAAAAAATAATTTGTTTTAAAAAAGGCTTCAGCCTTGTGGCTAAAGCCTGTCAGTTTAAAAATATTAATTTATATATTATTCTGCATCTTCAGCAACAGCTTCGGGAGCTTCCTGCTCGCCCTGCTTAGATTCTATAACTGCATCAGCAATTCTTCCGGCAATTAACTTAACGGCTCTGATAGCGTCATCATTACCCGGAATTACATAATCAACTTCTTCCGGATCACAGTTAGTATCAACAATTGCAACGATAGGAATATTTAAGTTGTGAGCTTCCTGAACAGCAATCTTTTCCTTTCTTGGGTCAACAATGAAAATACAGTCAGGAATTCTTGTCATTTCCTTGATACCACCGATGTTCTTGTCAAGCTTTTCCTTTTCATGCATAAGCTTTGCAACTTCCTTCTTGGGAAGTAAATCCATAGTACCATCCTCGATCATTGCATCAAGTTCCTTTAATCTTGCAATTCTGGTCTTTATAGTAGTAAAGTTAGTAAGCATACCACCTAACCATCTCTCATTAACGTAGTACATACCACATCTCTGAGCTTCTTCCTTAATAGAATCCTGAGCCTGCTTCTTAGTACCAACAAAAAGTACTTCGCCGCCATCCTTAACGATTTCAGCAACAGCATTATAAGCCTCTTCTACCTTCTTAACAGTTTTCTGAAGGTCAATGATATAAATACCATTTCTCTCAGCGAAGATATACTCAGCCATCTTAGGGTTCCATCTTCTTGTCTGGTGACCAAAGTGTACACCAGCCTCTAATAATTGCTTCATTGAAATAACAGCCATTATTTCGTCCTCCTTAAATTTGGTTTTTTTCCTCCACAGACCTACGACAAGAAACACATACAAGTGTCACCATTCTTACCAAATCAGTCCGTGTGTGTTTTTACAACGTTGATATTATAACACAGATATCTAACCATTGCAAGCATTTTTTTATTGAATTTGTAAAATATTTGTACAATAACAAAAATGACGAGCCATTGCTCGTCTTTAAAGTGCGCGATCGGGGGCTCGAACCCCGGACCTTCTGATTAAGAGTCAGCTGCTCTACCAACTGAGCTAATCGCGCATATTTCTTGTGCCCATTATCTGAACACAAGAGATATGTTATCACAATTTTATACTTTTGTCAACACTTTTTTTACCATATTTCCAAAATTTAATTAGTGGCAGCTTCTGTTTCTTCAGCTTCTGCACTGCTTTCTGTTTCAGCTGCACTTTCTGCTGCTGCCTCTTCCTGCATTTTCTCAGTATACTCTTCTGCTGTCATATAGCTGTCAGTATCTGTTACAACATCCACCTTAGTACTGCCATCATTAGAAAATTCAGCAGAAATAGAATAGTTATATGGAATAGTATCGCTGTCACTTATATATTCCGCATCAATTATAAAGCCGTAGTTTAATAAATTGCCGTCATTATCGAAATTTGCAATAATATTGGCATATTTAACGTGCATAGCCTCGCCCTCAGCCAATGTCTGACCTGATGCTTCCATATTTGTATTCATTGTTGTTTCAAACTGTGAAGGGTCATATGAAATGTAATAGGTTTTGCCATTCTTGCTCTCTACACAAGC
>DBGCRA010000056.1:0-17556 GCA_048359195.1 Candidatus Gallispira sp. | reverse complement strand
TCGTTGTCTGTTATATTATTAAAAAATAATATAACAGACAAACTTTGTGCGACCGCAAAATGCTTTTGAATTATTAACTTCCGATTGGCAAGCCAATCGGAAGTTAAACATTAATTTATTGCTATTTTTACCTATTACCTATTATATTTCTTTCTTATTTCCTGCCAACTCCATTTAATAAATTTTTACAAAAAAAGCCTTGCATTATTGTTAAAAATGTGATATAGTTCTTTCTATGGTAAACAAATGTACATAGAGGGAGCACAGTTTATGAGCGAATATTCAGACTATTACATTGTTGACAAAAGGGTTATGCCGGAGGTTTTTTTAAAGGTAGTTGAAGCCAAAGAATTGTTTGACAAAGGAACAGTTGGTTCAGTACAAGAGGCGGTGGACAGCGTCGGCGTCAGCAGAAGTGCATATTATAAGTATAAGGACTATGTTTCAGCTTTAAGCAGTAACAGCAGCCGAGGCAAAATAGTTATACTTGCCTTTAATTTAGAGGACAAGGCAGGTATTTTATCACTTGTGCTTAATATTATGGCTGACCATGGTGCAAATGTACTGACTATTAATCAAACTATTCCCGTGAATGATGTGGCTAATGTTACCATTACCGTTGACACCGGCAATATGGCCATTGGTGTCAGAGAGATGCTTAATAATATTTCTAAAATACATGGTGTTTTAACTTTAAAAATTATTGCGAGGGAGTGAAGGAGTATATGGCAGTAATAGCGGTTTTAGGTTACGGTACAGTTGGCTCAGGTGTTGTGGAGGTTATACGTACCAACAGAGAAAGCATTGAATCCAAAACAGGTCAGAAAATTGATATTAAATATGTTTTGGATTTAAGGGATTTTCCCAATGATCCTGTTCAAAATATTATTACACACAATTTTGATGATATATTAAATGACCCAAGTGTTGAGGTTGTTGTAGAGGTTATGGGCGGTACAAATCCTGCCTATACCTTTGTAAAGAGTGCTTTGCAGAAGGGTAAAAGTGTTTGTACTTCTAATAAGGAGCTTGTGGCTGCTCATGGCGGTGAGCTTATGAGAATAGCAAAGGAGAATAATGTAAATTTCCTTTATGAGGCATCTGTAGGCGGTGGTATTCCTATTATAAGACCTATTAACAGAAGTATTACTTCTGATAAGATTGAAGAAATAACAGGTATATTAAACGGTACTACAAACTATATGCTTTCTAAAATGACAAAAGAGGACTTAGAGTATAATGATGTATTAAGTGATGCTCAGGACAGGGGCTATGCAGAGAGAAACCCCGATGCTGATGTAGAGGGCTATGACGCTTGCAGAAAGATTGCAATTCTTGCATCCCTTGCTACAGAAAAGACTGTATGCTATGATGATATTTATACAGAGGGCATTACTAATATTTCAAAGACTGATATTGAGTATGTTAAGAAGATGGGCGGTTCTGTTAAGCTGCTTGCTACTGCAAAGTTTGGCAGCAACGGCGTATGGGCAAGAGTTGCTCCGGCTATTGTTATGCCTGAAAACCCTTTAAGTATGGTAAACAATGTATTTAATGCCATTTTATTAAAGGGAAATATGCTTGGTGATGTAATGTTCTACGGCAAGGGTGCAGGCAAGCTGCCTACTGCAAGTGCCGTTGTATCCGATATTGTAGACGCTATTAAGCATAAGGATGTTAATCTTGGCATTGGCTGGTCAGAAAGCAAGCAGGAGCTTATGAGTATTGATGATGTTAATGTAAGAAAGTTTGTCAGAGTTGAATATAATGATAAGGAAGAAGCTAAGGCGGATGTCTTAAAGGTATTCGGCGTTGACAAGATTATGGAATTCTTTGGTATGGATAACGAATTTGCTTTTGTTACAGATGAAGCCAAGGAAAGAGAAATTAATGACAAGCTTAATGAATTAATTAATTGTAAGGGTATTGTAAGTATCCTTAACACAATAAGAATGGAAGGCTAGGAGGCACATTATGTTAATCGTAAAGAAGTTTGGCGGTTCTTCAGTGGCTAATGCTGAGAGAATTAACCATGTTGCTCAGACTATTGTAAACAGTTACAAGGAGGGCAATCAGGTAGTTGTTGTACTTAGTGCACAGGGTGATACAACTGATGAGCTTATTGAAAAGGCTATGGAAATTAACCCTAATGCGAGCAAGAGAGAAATGGATATGCTTTTGTCAACAGGTGAACAGCAGTCAGTTGCTCTTATGGCAATGGCTATTGAAAAGCTGGGCTATCCTGTTATCTCACTTAATGCTTTTCAGTGCAAAATTATTTCTACATCGACTTACAGCAATGCCAGAATAAAGGATATTTCAACTGAAAGAATCAATAATGAGCTTGCAAGAAAGAATATTGTCATTATTACAGGTTTCCAGGGTATAAACAGACATCTTGATGTTACTACTTTAGGCAGAGGCGGTTCTGATACATCTGCTGTTGCATTGGCTGCAAAGCTTGGTGCTGATATTTGCGAAATTTATACAGACGTTGACGGTGTATATACCTGTGACCCAAGAATTGTTAAGTCTGCCAAGAAGCTTGATGAAATTACTTACGATGAAATGCTTGAGCTTGCAAGTTTAGGTGCAAAGGTTCTTCATAACCGTTCTGTTGAACTTGCCAAGAAATATAATGTAAATTTAGTTGTACGCAGCTCTATGACTGATGCTGAAGGTACAGTTGTTAAGGAGGAAACAAAAGTGGAAAGAATGTTGGTAAACGGTGTTGCCGTAGATAAGGATGTAGCCAGAATTGCAGTAGTAGGTGTTAAGGATGAGCCGGGTATTGCCTTCAAAATTTTCTCCTTATTAAGCAGAGAAAAAATTAGTGTTGACCTTATTATTCAGTCTATAGGCAGAGATACCAGCAAGGATATTTCATTCACTGTTACTAAGGGTGAAATGAAGGAGGCTGTTGACATTCTTGAGGCTAACAAGGCATCTATAGGCTTTGAATCCATAAGCTATGATGACAAGGTTGCCAAGGTCAGTGCTGTTGGTGCAGGTATGGCTACCAATCCGGGTGTTGCATCTATGTTATTTGAAGCAACATATGATGCAGGTATCAATGTCAGGATGATTTCAACATCTGAAATTAAGATTACCGTGCTTGTAAATGAAAATGAGGCTGACAGAGCAGCTATTGCTATTCATGATAAATTTATGAATGCAGGTATTCAGATTAACTAATCACATTTTTTTAATTATTTAATATAATTAGATTAAGAGAGTTAAGGGCAATCCCCTCTCCCTTAATGACCTTAGGACTGCTGTGTTTTGGCAGTCCTTTTTTTAATTAATGTTTACATCATTTTCTTTTTCCTAAGCAGCCATACACATAAAATGCATATGGCAAAGGTCAGAAAATTAACAATCCAAAATCCCACAGGGGAGCCTGACCAAGGCATATTTATAAGGTTCATACCGAATACGCCCGAAATAACTGTTGGTATGGCAAGGACAATAGTAAATGATGTTAAAAGTTTCATAGCATTATTAAGGTCATAGTCCATAAGTGCAGAGTATTTTGAAATAGTGTTATCAAGTATTTCATAATAAATCTGTGTCATTTCAATAGCCTGCTTATATTCAATAAGCACATCCTCCAAAAGCTCTTCATCTTCGGGGTACTGCTTTATGGAGGCAAGCTTAAGAAGTCTGTTTAAAACTATTTCATTGCTTTTAAGAGAAGTTTTAAAGTATACCAAACTCTTTTCAAGATCATAAAGCTCGGTTAATGTTTCCTTTGTTGCTGTTATATTGGATTCTATATATGAGCGCATATTGTTTATTTTAATAAGATATTCCATATAAAGCTTGGCGGAATTATAAAGTATTTTGTATATAAGCTGTGTACGCTTGAATGTGCATACATCTTTTTTATTATTAATAAGCTTTTTTATAACAGGAGTATCCTCCAGACAAACCGTAACAATATTTTCCTTTGAATAAATTACGGAAAGTGGTATAGTAGTATATATAGCTCTTTGATTTTTTAATATAACGGTGGGAATATCTACCAGCAAAATAGTATAGTTATCCTCTGTTTCAAGACGTGATACCTCATCTGAATCCAGTGCGGAGCGAATATCCTTAAGGTCGATTTTAAGCTCATCGGCAACTGAAAGCACTTCCTGATTTGAGGGAGCACTAAGACTTATCCAGCTGCCTTTTGTTATTTTGTCGGTTTTGATGGTTATGTTTTCCTCTGTATTAAGTATGGTCAGCATTTTCTCACCTCTATAAGTTTTTTATACGCCTTTATTATTTTAACTCAAATATTGGGTTATGTAAACGTTTTTTACCATTTTACTTAAACTTTACATTTCTTTAACTGTAAAGTGCTTTAAAAATTTGTCAAAATATAGGATAGTTATTGTGTTAGTGTTTAGGAGGTTATTTATATGAAAAAATGTATTGCTGTTATTGAAATTGCCTCTAATGAGCTTAGGCTTAAAATTGGAGAAAAGGGGACTGAAAGCGTTAAAATACTTGAATCCATATCAAATCCCCTGGCTTTGGGAAGGGATACATTCCATAGCGGCAGGATTTCTTTCGAAAGTCTTGAAAAGGCTGCAAGTATTATTAACGGATATAAGAATGTTGCAAAGGAATACGGAGCAAAAAATGTTATTGCTGTTGCTACAACTGCCGTAAGGGAAAGTATTAATAAGGATTTTATATTGGATCAGCTTAAGGTTAAGACAAATCTTGACTTAAATGTAATTGATGATACTCAGGAAAAAATTTATATTAATAAAATGGTTCTTGCGCAGTTAAGCAAGGAAGAAATGAATTCTACCCTTATTGCTCATTTAGGCTCAGGCAACATAAGCATTTTTGTACTTAAAGAAAGCAAGGTTATTGCCGGTCTTAATATCAGAATAGGTGCTTTGAGAATATCAGAGCTTTTTGATGACTACAGAGAAAATACTGCAAATTATGTTCAGGTAATTAAGGAATATTTACATCCCTTTCAGGATGCTATCAGCAATTTTGTAACCGAAAAAATGCAGAATTTTGTTATAAGCGGCAACGAAATAGAAACTATTTCAAAAATGTGTAAGGCGAAAAACAAAAACGGTACCAATATTATTACCAGAGAAAGTTTTATGGAAACATATAAGGCTATTAAAAATATGACGCCTGAGGAAATTGCGGAAAAATATGACATTTCAGTTGAAAAAGCTGAAAATATATTGCCTGCAATAATTATATATTCAAGAATTGTTAAGTTTACAAGTGACAAAAATATTATTTCACCTATATTTACGGTTGGTGATGCCATACTTTATGAAGAGCTTTTTCCCGAAAGTGCAAGAATTATTTCAAAGGCTTATAATGAATTTACGGTTATTTCTGCCAAGAATATTGAAGCTAAGTTCAGAGATGATGGAGAATATTCTGATGCAGTCTGTGACATTGCACTTAAAATATTTGATAAAATGAAAAGGCATCACGGACTTGGCACAAGAGAAAGACTTCTCCTCCGGACGGCAGCAATACTTGAGGATATAGGCAAGGCTGTAAATATAAGAGAGCATGACAGAATTTCATACCATATGATTAAAGGTCTTGATATTGTAGGTATTAATGAGGAGGAAAAGCACTCCATAGCGGCTATTGCCTATTATCACAATGATGTTATGCCTTATGATGATAATGGTGTATATGATAATATGGACTATGATGAAAGAGTTAAGGTCTGCAAGCTCAGTGCTGTTTTAAAGCTTGCAAATTCAGTGTATTCAAGCCATAATAACAAGTTTGAAGATGTTGATGTAAAGCTAAGGGGTAACCGGCTTATTGTTACTCTTTCCACATATAAAAATATTGACCTTGAAAAGTGGTCATTTAATAAGAACAAACAGCTTTTTGAAGATGTATACGGCATTAAGGCTGTGCTTAACAAAAGGAGTGTAATGTAATGATAGATTTGAATAACAAGGATTATTATTATAACAGAGAATTAAGCTGGCTTGAATTTAATATAAGGGTTTTGGAGGAGGCTACGGAAAAGGTTCATCCTCTATTGGAAAGATTTAATTTTCTTGCAATTACAGCCTCAAATATGGACGAATTCTTTATGGTAAGGGTTGCAGGTCTTATTACTCAGGATTTTTCAGGTTCTAAAAAGACTGATCCGTCAGGTATGACTGCGGGAGAACAGGTTTTAGCCATATCAGATAAGGTGCATGGTATTGTACAAAGACAGTACAACTGTCTTAACAGAATTTTATTGCCCCTGCTTGAAGAAAATAATATTAAGCTTCTTAATTTCGGTGATTTAAGTAAGGATCAGAGGGATTATGTTAAGACCTATTTTAACACTACCCTTTATCCTATATTGACGCCTATGGCTATTGATAATTCAAGACCCTTCCCACTTCTTGCAAATAAGAGTCTTAACCTTATTGTGGAACTTAAGGGCGAGGAGGGTGAAGAAAAATTTGCTGTTGTGCAGATACCTTCCGTTGTATCAAGAATTGTAAAGCTCCCGTGTGAAAGCGGAAAGACGGAGCTTATATTCCTTGAAGAAATTGTTACAGCTTATATAAATAAACTTTTTAACGGCAGCAAGGTGATTTCTGCCTATTGTTTCAGAATTACAAGAGATGCCGACCTTGAAATTGATGAAGAGGATTCTCATGATTTGCTTTCTGAAATTGAGGATTCCATTAAGCAGAGAAAATGGGGTGCTCCCGTAAGACTTGAGGTTGACAAGGATATTTGTCAAAATTCCTTTGACTTTCTTAAAGAAAAGCTGGAAATAAAGGAACACGAAGTTTATATGATTCCAAATGTAATTGACCCTACAGTTTGGTTTTCACTTTCATCTATAGTACAGCGTCCTGAGCTTTGCAATGAGCCTATGCCGCCTGTGCCTGTTCCTGAATTTGAGGATAGGGATATGTTTGAGGTTATTAAGGAAAAGGATGTGCTTATGCACCACCCTTACCAGTCCTTTGAACCTGTTGTAAACTTTGTCAGAAATGCGGCTAAAGATCCTGATGTGCTTGCAATTAAGCAGACACTTTACAGAGTTTCAAGTAATTCTCCTATTATTAAGGCTCTTATTGAGGCGGCTGAAAATGGCAAGCAGGTAACTGTTTTGGTTGAGCTTAAAGCCAGATTTGATGAAGAAAACAATATTAACTGGGCTAAAAAGCTTGAAAAGGCAGGGTGTCACGTTATTTATGGTCTGGTAGGATTAAAGACTCATTGTAAGCTTTGCCTTGTTGTAAGACGTGAGGAAGAGGGTATTGTAAGATACTGTCATTTAGGCACAGGCAACTATAATGATAAAACCGCTAAGCTTTATACGGATATGGGGCTTTTCACATGTAAGGAAACCATAGGATCTGATGTTTCGGCTATTTTCAACTGCCTTTCAGGTTATGCAAAGTATCCTGCATGGAATAAAATTGCCGCTGCACCCACTGACCTTAGGGAAATGTTTGTAAAGAACATTGAGAGAGAGGAAAGGAATGCTCTTGAAGGTAAGCCTGCTAAAATTATAGCTAAAATGAATTCTTTGGTTGATACGGGGATTATTAAGGCTCTTTACAGAGCAAGTATGGCAGGTGTTAAAATTGAGCTTATTGTAAGAGGAATTTGCTGTTTAAAGACAGGCATACCTACTGTAAGTGAAAATATAACCGTAAGAAGTATAGTAGGCAGATTTCTTGAGCACAGCAGAATTTATTACTTTGAAAATAACGGAGATCCTAAGATTTATCTTGCTTCTGCCGATTGGATGAACAGAAATCTTGACAGAAGAGTTGAGGTTGCTTTCCCTATTGAAAATGAGGAGCTTAAAAAGAAGGTAACTGATATTATAGATATTACATTAAGGGATAATTTAAAGGCTAAAATTCAGCAGCCTGACGGAACTTATAAGCATATTGATAAGAGAGGGGCAAAGGAGCTGTTGTCAAGTCAAATGGAGTTTTACAGACTTGCCAAGGCGGAGTATGAAAGTTTTAAAAAAATAAAAGAAGAGGAAATTTTTGTGCCTGTTAAGGCTGAGGAAGTGCAGTAATATTATTAAAAATAAAAGGCACAGTGCCAAAAGCTATAATGATAACTTTTTATGTACTGTGCCCTATAAAAATATTGACAATTACTTGTCAAAATGTTATCATTAACTAGTAAAAGTGGATTAAATTTTAAATGAAATTTCAAATAAATTTTACTAGGGAGAACGATAATTATGATTAATGTAATTGGTTTAGGTTATATTGGTTTACCAACAGCACTTATGATGGCTGCTCACGGTGTTGAGGTTGTAGGTACTGATTATAACAAGGAGTTGGTTGATACTCTTAACTCAGGTAAGACTACTTTTAAGGAAGATGGTCTTGATGAGCTTTTTGATTCTGCCGTTAAGGCAGGTATTAAGTTTTCAACCGAATATCAGGTAACAGATGTTTATATTGTTTCTGTACCTACTCCTTATGATGCTTTCAGCAAAAAGGTAGATGCTAAATATGTTGAGTCTGCCGTAAAAAGTGTTATGGAGGTTTGCCCTAAAGGTGCAACTGTTGTTATTGAATCAACTATTTCTCCGGGTACAATAGATAAGCATGTTCGTCCTATTGTGGAGGCTAATGGCTTTGTTATAGGCAAGGACTTAAATCTTGTTCATGCTCCTGAAAGAATTATACCGGGCAATATGGTATATGAGCTTTTGCACAATAACAGAACTATTGGTGCTGATGACAAGGAAATAGGTGAAAAGATTAAGGCTTTATATGCTTCATTTTGTCAGGGTGAAATTGTTGTAACTGATATTCGTACTGCTGAAATGACTAAGGTAGTTGAAAATACTTTCAGAGATATTAACATTGCTTATGCTAACGAGCTTGCTAAGATTTGCCGTTCAGATAATATGGACGTTTACGAGATTATTCGTATTGCAAACAAGCACCCAAGAGTTAATATTTTAAGCCCGGGTCCCGGTGTTGGCGGTCACTGTATTTCTGTTGACCCTTGGTTTCTTGTAGGTGATTATCCCGGTCTTGCTAATATTATTTTGGCGGCAAGAAAGATTAATGACAGTATGCCTGAGTTTGTTCTTGAAAGAATTCATAATATTATGAAGGAAAATGGTATTACTGATGTATCAAGAGTTGGATTATATGGACTTACTTATAAAGAAAATGTTGATGATATGAGAGAATCTCCAACATTACAGATGTTAGAGTCTATGGAAAAGCATTTATGCGGTAATCTTGTTAAGATTTATGACCCATTTATTACTAAGGATGTTGTACCTAATCAGATGCACGATTTAGATGAGTTCCTTAATTCTGTTGATGTTGTTGTTTTACTTGTTGGTCATAACGAAATTAAGGAAAATATGGATAAGCTTAAAGGTAAGATTATTCTTGATACAAGAAATATTTGTAAACTTGAGGGAACATACAGACTTTAAAATATTTGTGAAATTTATCCCCTGCAATTTTAGTTGCAGGGGAGTTTTTTATATATAATATTTGTAATGGTTGCACAAATTGTCGAAATATGTTATAATCTGTTTGAGCTAGTTATGCTTTGCAAGAGGGAACACAAGCGGTTGCTATCCTATTCCATTTATATATGACGGTGTGTGGTGTCTATGATTTAGATTGCTGTACTTGGAATTATATGAAAGGGGGATTAATATGACGTATGAAGAATTATTTAAGGCTTATATTGCTTTTAACATTAATTCAGAATATATTAGCATTGATTGTAATGCTTTACATATTAAAATAACCGCTTTCAGCATGCCAACTGAATAAAAGCGGTTATTTTAATAACTGTTTAAAAAGTAGGGTACAACTGAGGTTGTTCCCTTTTGTATTTTTATAGTATCATATATTTTATTATAAGTCAAGTATATAAGCTGTATAAATTTTAGAATTGCCTCATAGCTGCACTCATCATACATACGCCAAAGGCTCCGCTATTAATACAGCTTTGAGCATTTTTTTCATTAATTCCGCCTAAGGCATAAACGGGAATATTTACACTGCTGCAAACATCTTCAAGCCATTTAAGACCCTTTGGGGCAAGTCCTTCCTTACATTTTGTTTCAAATATATGGCTTGCGGTAATATATGAAGCTTCAAGTGTTTCAGCCTCCAAAGCCTCATCAATGCTGTGTATTGATACCCCTACAATATCAAAATTATCCAGTCTTTTAATTTCTTTTTTGAATATATAAAAGGGCAGATGTATTTTTTTATAGTTTAAAATCTCACAACTGTCTGTATAATAGTGAAGTATTATTTTAGGGCTTATTTCAACTGCTTTTTTTGCAAGGGCAGTATACTCATTTAAGGTCAAGTCTTTTTCTCTTAAAATAATATGACTGTAGTCTGAGTTATCAAGCTTTTTTATCTGCTCTAACAAGTCAAAGCATAATTTTCTGTTTGTTATTGCTATTTTATTATACATAGATATACTCACTCATTACAGGCTGTAAGCCCTGTTCCTTAATGGCATCATAAACTTCCCTGACATTTCTGCCGTCACTTATTTCAAACTGTTCATCACCCTTTTTTTCATTATCTCCGTGACCGCCAATGCCTACATCAACACCTGCTGAAATCTTTGTTGCGGCAATTTTGATTGAATTATCTCTGAAACGTGCACATTCTCTTGTTGATATTGTCATACTTGCAAAGGGCAGGAATATTCTGTAAGCACACATTACCTGCAAAAGTTGTGGTTCATGTACATCTTTTGGATTAATTTTGTCATTATTTATAATAGGTCTTAATCTTGGACACGAAAAGGCAATATCTGCATGAGGATATTTCTGCTGTATGAGGTAGGCATGAGTTCCTACTGCAAAAGCGTCTTTTCTAAAATCCGAAAGTCCTAAAAGTGCAGCAAAGCCAACACCTCTCATACCCCCTCTTATAGCTCTTTCCTGTGCATTTAATCTGTAAGGGAAAATTCTTTTGTGCCCTGCAAGGTGGAGAGTTTCGTATTTGTCTGAGTCATAGGTTTCCTGAAATACTGTTACATAGTCGGCACCGCATTGGTGTAAATAGCGATATTCATCGGTATTCATAGGATAAACCTCAAGTCCTATTACCTTAAAATATTTCTTGGCTATTTTACAGGCTTCGCCTATGTACTCCACATTGGACATTTTTTTGCTTTCACCTGTAAGTATAAGTACTTCCTCAAGTCCTGTTTCCGAAATAGCCTTCATTTCTTTTTCTATTTCCTCTGCATTAAGCTTTGCTCTGTGTATTTTGTTGTGGCAGTTAAAGCCGCAGTAAATACAGTAATTTTCACAATAGTTGGCAATGTAGAGTGGTGTAAACATCTGTATGCTGTTACCAAAGTGCTTTTCTTTTTCAAGCTGTGCTCTTTGGGCAATTTCCTCAAGCATTGGAAGTGCGGCAGGGGAAAGTAAGGCACCAAAGTCATCAAGACTTAATACATCCTTTTCAAGAGCTGCTTTTACGTCTTCTGTTGTGTACTTGTCGGCATTGTAGCTTTCCATTGCTGCAATTACCTTATCCTGTATTTCTGAGCCTATATCCTCCATATCGGGAAGATATTTCATATGGTCAATTCTTAATTCCGGATTTGTTAATTCGTTCATTGTTTTTCTCCTTGCTATATATTAAAAGCTAATCTCTTAAAAAACCTGTTAAAGGTGAAGAAGCACTTGCCTGTTCTTTAACTCTGCCCATACCTGAAAGGTAAGCTGTTCTTCCTGCCCTAATAGCCTTCTTAAATGCTTCTGCCATAGCAGGTATATTGCCTGCTGTTGCAATAGCAGTGTTAGCCATAACTGCGGCGGCACCCATTTCCATAGCCTCGCAGGCATGGGAGGGTCTGCCTATACCTGCATCCACAATAACAGGCAAATCAATTTCTTCAATTAAAATCTTAATAAATTCCCTTGTAACAATGCCCTTGTTAGTGCCTATAGGAGCACCTAAAGGCATAATAGTTGCGGCACCTGCATTTTTTAAATCTCTTGCAACATTAAGGTCGGGATACATATAAGGCATTACAATAAAGCCTTCATTGGTAAGTATTTCAGTTGCTTTAATTGTTTCGTAGTTATCGGGGAGAAGATATTTAGAATCTCTCATAATTTCAATTTTAACAAAATTACCGCAGCCTACTTCTCTTGAAAGTCTTGCTATTCTTACAGCCTCATCGGCATTTCTTGCTCCTGATGTGTTTGGAAGGAGTGTAACTCCCTTTGGTATGTAATCCAAAATATTGTCTACATCTGAATTTGCTCTCCTTAAAGCAAGGGTGATAATTTCAGCCCCTGCATTTTCCACTGCTGCCTTAATAAGGTCAAGAGAATATTTGCCTGAGCCTAGTATAAATCTTGAATTAAATTCGTGACCGCCTATAATTAATTTATCATTTTTCATTTTCATATCTCCTTTATTCCAAGTAAAAATCTTAAAGCCATATTCGCTTGGTGCATTGCGCATATACCGACTCTTGGTGCCATAAGTCCAAGCCCCTGTTCAATGCCTGATACGCCGTCACCGCATATATAAAGCCTGTCATTTATTTTTTTTGTTGATATTGTGTTTGATGAGCCGAAGCCTGCCATACCTGTAGCGGAAATAACAGATGTGCTTTCTGTTTCGGTAAGTACTGTGTTTATAAGCATAGCCTTGTTTTCAGCCTTGTCAAAGCATTCACACACCAGCTCATAGTCTTTAAATATTTTGGAGGCATTTTCCTCTGTTACTTTTATATTTAGGGAATCAATTTCAACAACGGGATTTATTTTTCTGATTATTTCGGTAAGAGCATCGGTTTTTTTCCTGCCAATGTCTTCAATAAAGTATTGCTGCCTGTTAAGGTTTGTTATATCTACATTGTCATAGTCTACAAGAAATAGCTTTCCTATACCTGCTCTTGCAAGTGCAACGGCAACATTTGAGCCTAAGCCTCCAAGTCCTGCAATGGCAGCTTTACTGTTTTTTAGTTTTTCGTATATTTTTATACCGTGTCTTTCAATTAAGGCATTGTTAAATTCATTTGCTGTCATATCAGCCTCCTCCTACAAATGTTACAATTTCCAATGTATCGCTTTCACTTATAATGCAGGTCTCATATTTGCTTTTTGGCAAAATACTGCCGTTAAGCTCAATGGCTACAAGTTCAGGTCTGTAATTATGGGAGGAAAGATATTCCTTAATTGTCATACCCTTTGCTTTGACTTCTTCTTTGCCGTTAATTCTTGTCATACATTCACCTCTTATATTAAAATAAAAAAAAGGGCACACAAAGGAAACTGTACATTTGGCTGTACATCCTACACCTTGCAGTTTTTAATTGCGGTGGTGCACCCCTTTGTGTGACCTTAGTCATCATCTGTGGCTATTTTAACAAATTATAGTATTATTGTCAAGGAATTGTAAGATAAAAATGCTTGTTTTAATAATGGAATTATTGTATACTTATAAATTGACGAAGTGTTGTATTTTATATTTCGGAGGGTTTTATGAAAAAAATAATATTGACCGGAGCAGGATTAATTATTGTTGCTTTTATGCTGTGGTTTTCCCTTATTAACAATTTTAATATAGGCATTTTGATTCCTATGGTAATTGGTGTGATAATTGCTATTTGGTGTTATCTGCCTGATAATAGTGTTATTAAATGGCTTAAAAGACTGTTTATGGTTTTTGTGACGCTGCTGATTTTATTTATGGCATTTGTGGGGATAATGGCACATACCAATTCGGCAGAATTTGATGAGGAGGCTGTCATTGTTCTTGGCTGCGGATTACACGGCACTGTTCCAAGCGGCAATCTTGTGGACAGGCTTAATAAGGCTGTTGAATATCACAGTAAAAATCCAAATGCTCTTATTATAGTAAGCGGAGGTCAGGGACCTCAGGAAAAATGTACGGAAGCAGAGGCAATGTATAAATATCTTATTGAAAATGGTGTGCCCGAGGATATTATTATACAGGAAGCACAGGCAACATCCACAAATGAAAATTATAAATATTCCAAAAAAATATTGGATGATATTTTTGGTGAGGATTATGAGGTTGTGTATATTACAAACTCCTTCCATTCCTACAGGGCAGGGGAGCTTGCAAGGCTTAACGGTCTTAATGCAAAGGCATACAATGCAAGAACTAAATTTTCTTCACTTATACCTAATTATTGCAGAGAGGTTTTTGCAGTAATACAGCTTTGGCTATTTAGTAAATAGATTTAGGAGGAAAATTTATGGCTTATGAAAGTTTTGCAAAGGTATATGACAAATTTATGGAGGATACTCCCTATGACAGATGGGCTGAATATATAAAGGAAATATTTAAAAGACACGGTCTTGTAAATAATACGAATATAATAGCTGATTTAGGCTGCGGTACGGGAAATATGACGGAAAGATTTGCCGAAAGCGGTTATGATATGATAGGCATTGATGCTTCGGCGGAAATGTTGGCAATGGCAAGCGAAAAGGCACTGGAAAAAAATTTGGATATTTTATATCTCAATCAGGATATGAGGGAGTTTGAGCTTTACGGCACTGTTGATGCAGTAATTTCAACCTGTGACAGTATTAATTACATTACAGATCCAAATGATTTGTTTCATGTTTTCGAGCTTGTGGATAATTTCCTTGAGCCAAATGGGCTTTTTGTGTTTGATATGAATACTGTTTATAAATTTGAAAAGGTTTTAGGCTGTAATTCTTTTTGTGAAACAACCGATAATTCAGCCTATACATGGGAAAATTATTATGACCCTGAGGAACATATAAATGAATTTTACACCAATTTTTTTATTAAAAAGGAAAACGGTCTTTATGAAAGACATGAGGAATTTCACTATGAAAGAGGCTATACTATAGACGATATAATTGATCTTATGGAGGATGCAGGCTTGGAGTGCGAGGCTTGTTATGATGAGCTTACATTCCATACTCCAACAGAACGAAGTCAGAGAATATTTTTTGTAGCAAGAGAAGTAAGTAAAGAAGGAGAATAATATGGATTATATTTTAAGAGCAACTGCCGGCAACGGATCAGTGAGAGTTTTTGTGGCAAATACAAGAGAAACTGTTGAAAAAGCTTTTGAATATCATAAAACGTCACCTGTTATCTCCGCTGCTTTAGGCAGAGCGTTGACAGGTGCAGCCATAATGGGTTCAATGCTTAAAGGCGAGGATGATATGCTTACATTGCAGATTAAGGGTGACGGTCCTGCAGGTACGATAACTGTTACATCTGACAGCAAATCAAGAGTTAAGGGCTATGCGGGAAATCCAAGAGTTGATTTGCCTTTAAGAGATGATGGAAAGCTTGATGTAAGTAATGCCATTGGTAAGGGTACTCTTACAATAATGAAGGATATGGGACTTAAAGAGCCCTATGTAGGGCAAATCCCCCTTACTACAGGTGAAATTGCAGAGGATTTGACTTATTATTTTGCAAAATCCGAACAAACTCCTTCTGCTGTTGCTTTAGGTGTGCTTGTTGATAAGGATTATACAATTAAGCAGGCAGGAGGCTTTATTATACAGCTTATGCCTGAAGCTGATGAGGACACAATTTTTTCTCTTGAAATAAAGCTGAATGAAATGGAGCCTGTTACCGAAATGCTTGAAAAGGGTATGACTCCCGAGGATATTATGGAATATCTTATTGGAGATTTGGAGTCTAATATTTTAGATAAGGTGCCTGTTGAATATTACTGCAACTGTTCAAGAGAAAGGGTTGAAAAAGCACTTGTGTCCCTTGGTAAAAAGGAAATCGCAAAAATTATTGAAGAAGACGGTAAAGCTACTTTACACTGTCATTTCTGCAATAAGGATTATGAGTTTAATGAGGCGGATTTATTAAAGCTTATACAGGAGTAGACCATTAAATGTTGTGGGAAATATTTTTATTTTTGTAAGAAAATTTTAAAAAAATTTAAAATTATGGTTGACTACGAGCAAAAAATTGTGTATAATTTTGTAGTGTGCAATTTTACTTTTATTGCACTGGATTGATGTAACCGGAGGGAGGGAAGTAACAATGTCTGAGGTTAGAGTTAAGGAAAATGAGTCATTAGATAGCGCTCTTCGTCGTTTCAAGAGAAACTGTGCTAAGGCCGGTATTATGGGCGAGGTAAGAAAGAGAGAACATTATGACAAGCCTAGTGTAAAGCGTAAGAAGAAGTCTGAAGCTGCAAGAAAGCGTAAGTATAACTAATTTACACAAAGGATAGTGATTGTTATGTCATTGAAGGAACAGCTTTTTAATGACTTAAAGACTGCAATGAAGGAAAAGGATACTGTAAGAAAAGAAGTTATCCAGATTGTTCGTGCAGGTGTTCTTCAGATTGAGAAGGACAAAAAAATTGATAACCTTGATGACGATACTGTATTATCTGTTATTTCCAAGGAAATTAAAAAAATTAATGATGTTATGCCTGATTTTGAAAAGGCACAGCGTCAGGACTTAATAGATGAGGCAAACAAGAAGATTGAGTTTTTGAAGGCTTACCTTCCCGAGCAGTTGTCAGAAGCTGAAATTGAGGAAATTGTAGCTGAAACTATTAAGAGTGTTGGTGCTGTATCCCTAAGGGATATGGGCAAGGTAATGGGTTCTGTTACAGCTAAGACTAAGGGCAAGGCTGATAACAAACTTGTTAGCGATGTAGTAAAGAAAATGCTGCAGAACTTATAATGAATCAGGGTCGGTTCTATCGACCCTTTTTTTGTTATAGTGAAAAAGGTAGTCGCAATTTTTTTTAAAAGTGTTGCAAAATTGTTAAATTAAGTATATAATAAAAAAGATATTTGTAAAATATTAGGAGGAAAAAACTATGAAAAAGAAAATTGCTTTAGCATTGGCTACTGTATTGTCAATGTCTGCTTTGGCTGTAACTGTATCTGCCGATGATTACACTAAGGTGAATTTATTGGTTGAGGGTCAGGCTGTTGAAACTGATCAGCCTGCTGTTATTGTTGACAGCAGAACTATGGTTCCTGTAAGAGTAGTTGCTGAAACTCTTGGTTCAACTGTTGATTGGGATGCAGAAACTAAGACTGTTACTTTTACTCAGGACATTATGACTGCATCTATGGTTGTTGGTGACACTAAGCTTACTGTAGCTGTTGATGATGTAGTAAGTGATATGGCTATTGACGTGCCTGCATCTATTATTAACAGCAGAACTATGGTGCCTATCAGATTCTTGTCTGAAACATTTGGATATGGTGTTGAATGGGACGCAGAAACTAAGACTGTTAATGTAACAGCTAAGAAGGCTGAGCTTGAAGATGATGTTGAAAGCTCTGCTGCTGTTGAAGTTGAAGAGACTGTAGAGGCTGAATAACAGATATTGTTATTACATATTAATTTTTTAAAAAATTTTTTTGGAGAGTACGGTTAAATGTACTCTCTTTTTTTGATTGATTTACACATTTCCCAACTCTTCAGGACAAACGCACGAGTTAAGTTTTTGTTGCAAAGTATTTCAAATGTGTTAAATTTTTAAAAATACTATGCTATATTGACATTGTAATATGAAAAACATATGTTAATTTTATTAAAA
>DBGCRA010000055.1:0-6162 GCA_048359195.1 Candidatus Gallispira sp. | reverse complement strand
GAATGACGGAATCAATAAAATAGATTTTTATGTTTTGCTTATCCTTTGAAATAGGCTTAAATACTAGATTTTTTATAAGTTACCTCAATATTTTTTGTAGTATAAAATATATTAGTGGTTGAAAAGTGGTTGAAGATGGTTGAAAGTCACCATTGAAGCGGTGTGTAGGACAAACGCACGAGTAAACAAATTGTAAACAAGAATTAATATAACACCGCCTTACTTATGTTAAAATAAAAGTAAAGGCGGTGTTAAACATGGAAGATATTTTAAAATATGTTGAATTAATAGAAGACGGCAGACAGCAATCAAAGATTTTGCACAAATTATCAGATATTCCCTTAGAGGTAAAGGAACTGTAGATTATAGGGCGATAAAGCTTGACGTATTAGAAAAATCCACAATAAGTATTGCGGCAGCAGCAAATAGCGATTCCGGAAGTCTTAAAGTTGTTAAAGGCGATGGAACTGTAGTTGGCAGTATTCCTGTTGGTGAAGAGCTTAATATGAATAGTATTAAGTATACAGGCGATGCTGACAGTCTTTACATATATTCAGAAAAAGATAATATAAATATATATGCTATAAATGTAAATTATAATTAAGAAATATAATCTATTCGGGGTGTGGCGAAAGCTACACCCCTTGTTTTTGTTGGATTTATGATAATTATATGGTATAATATAAAAAATATTTCAGGGGTGTTTTTATGGATGTTAAGAATAAAACCGGAAATATAATGGAAAATAGCGATAAAAAAATATGGCAAAAGAAGGTTATAAATACATATCTTCTCTTAAAAATAAGGATATTGATAATAATTTATATGAACTTATTTATTTCTGCATTGATTTGTTTTATGGAGATATTTACATAAAGAAAAATATGACCTTATGATTAGATCCAATATGGCAATGCTCTTAAAGCTGCCTGAATATTTAAGTGATGATGAAATAAATTATTATACTAATTGTGTAGACAGTACCGAAACGGTAATTAATGAGGATTTAACTGTTGATATAAAAGAAAAAAGTTAAATTTGATAAAGAAATTAATAAAAGAGTACTATTTTAATTTTAGTACTTGACAATACATAGTAGTTGATGTAAACTAATAGTAGAAAGGAGGAATTGTATGAATGTGCAATTTAAAAAAGGTGTTCTTGAGCTTATAGTCCTTCTTTCTGTTGTAAAAAAAGATATGTATGGCTATGAGCTTGTAGCGGAGGTATCCAAGGTTGTGGATGTAAATGAAGGAACAATATATCCTTTGCTAAAAAGACTCACTAACGAGCACTACTTTGAAACTTATCTTAAGGAATCAACGGAAGGACCGCCCAGAAAATATTATCATTTAACCGCCGGAGGAAAAATATATACAAATAATTTAAAAAAAGAATGGCTTGAATTTTTTGGAAAAGTATATGAATTTATAAAGGAGAGTGACATTGATGAATAAAAGGGAATTAATAAATTATCTTGAAAACAGGCTTTCTGTGCTTAATAAGGCAGAGAGGGATGATATTATTAATGAATATGTACAGCATATAGACAATAAGCTTAAAGAAGGATTGACGGAGAAAGAAGCTGTTGAAACTCTTGGCAATATTGAAGATATGGTAAGAGAAATATTGTCAGCCTATAACCTTGACCCCGATTATGAAAATAAAGAGGATGTTAGCATTAATAAGGTTATAAAGGGATTTTTCAGCGGTTTTGTGGGTCTTATTAAGGATATTGGTGACTATATTTTAGGTCAGCGTGCCAGAACATTGCTGAAGCTGCTTATTAAGACAATAATTATTTTCTTTGTGCTTTGGATTTGTTTTATGATTGGTATGGGAATGGCAATGATTTTTGCTGAAATGCTGAGCAATATTATTGGCGGATATGACTTTTTCAGCTTTGTTATAGGAGCAATATACACTGTTATAGCTTTGCCTACTGCTGTTTATGTTTTTATAAGATTTTTTATTTTTAATATTTATGGCGGAAAAGACAAATATGAAAGCAGTAAGGCAAATGAAAATATTAAAAGCAAATTTTCCGAATTAAAAGAAACAATGCATAAAAAAAGAAATAATGTTCCAAAGAAAAGCAGATTATTGGAAATCAATGCTGATTACAGCTTTATAAATATAATTAAAAGGATTTGGAGTTTTACTTTAAGAGCATTTATAATTATGTGCAAGGTATTTATAATTATGTGTCTTATACCATGTGTTATAACACTGGTATTTACTGTAATTGCTTTTGGTGCTTTGCTTATATTTACAATTTTAGGTTATCCTTTAATGGGAGCAACTATAGGATGTCTTGGATTTAATATGGCAGGAATATCATTATTACTTATTATTGCAGATCTTGTATTTTTTAATAAAAAAGAGGTGACAACCAATGAAGAAGTTTTATAAAATTACAATAGCTTGTTTTATTGTGGGACTTGTGCTTATGGGTGTAGGCGCAGCAATGCTTTTATTGGGAATAAACAGTTTTACATATATGGGAGATAAAAATACTAAAAGCGGTGAAGAGCTTACAAAAAGTGTGGAGCTTAAGCTTCCTGACAATTTGGCTAAAATTTACGATTATTCTTATGATTCCAATTATGAATTGGTAGTTGATGATAATTTAGATGGTAATAATGCTGTGCTTGATATTACCTATTCTTCAAATTGGAATGTTGACGTTTATCCTGAGTTTATGGAAAACTGTTATTTGTATAATAATTTTACGGAAAATTATTCAAAATACCCTGTTAATTATTTTACAATAGCATGGGACAGTCAGAATGTAAATGATAAAAGTGATTTTGAAGAATTTAAGGAAATATTGGGAGATTTTAAGGAAAAGAAAGTTTATAATTATAACAATTACGCTTCTGATATAAAATTAACACTTAGAGTTTCAGAGGATGGCTATGAAAGATTTGCTAAACTGCCTGATGGATATGAGCTTTATTCTTACAATGATTATATGGCAGCAATGCAGGAAAGAGAAGAAGAACAAGAGGCTGATTGTTACGAAATAACAGATGAGGATTAAGTTTACCGTAAAGGGGATTTGAATAAAATCCTCTTTATTTTTTTTATTAAAAATGTTATCATTAATATGCAGGGAGGTGTTTTTTTTGAAGCAGATTGAAAAGGATATTGCAGACAGGAGCTTTAAAAAAGCATATCTTATTTATGGTGAAGAGGATTATCTTGTAAAAAAATATACAGAGCTTTTAAAGAGCAATATTGTTGATGAGACAAATGCGATGATGAATGTGGATTTGTTTGAAGGTAATGACTGTAATGTAAATAAAATAATTGAGGCAGGGGACACAGCTCCTTTTTTTAGTGATTACAGACTTGTTGTAATATCAGGTTCCGGACTTTTTAAGGACGGCAGAAAGGAGGATACTCTTAAAATGACAGAGGCGGTGAAAAATCTGCCCGATGATTGTGTATATCTTTTTACCAATGAAAAGGTTGACAAGAGAAATTCTCTTTATAAAACAGTAAAAAAGACAGGCTACTGTTGTGAAATAAATTATCAGGATATTAAAGAAATTGCAGGGTGGCTTAAAAAAGAGTCAGACGGCAGACTTGATACAGAATGTGCTAATTATTTTGTTAAAAATATAGGCAACAGTATGAAACATTTGTCAGTTGAGCTTGACAAGCTTTTAGCCTATGCAGGGAATAAAAAAATAACAACGAAGGATATAGATATTGCCTGTACAAAATCTCTTGAAACCTATATATTTGATATGGTAGGCGCCATGGGTAATAAAAATGCTGAAAAAGCACTGGAAATATACAACAATATGATATTTAAGGGTGAGGAACCTATTGGTATACTGTCAATGATAGCAAGACAGTTCAGACTTATGTTACAGTGCAAGTATTTGCAGAGTAAACGGAATTTTAATGCTTTGCAAATAGCCGCAGAGCTTAAGCAGAATAAATTTGTTGTGTCAAATTGTCTTAAGCAGTCGGTAAATTTTAAGCTGTCTACACTTATGCAGGCACTAAAGGATTGTGCAGATTGTGACAGCAATATTAAAAGCGGTATGGTAGGGCAGAAATTAGGAGTTGAAATTATTCTTTTAAAATACAGCAAATGAAAATTGACAAATGTAAGGAATTAGGGTATAATCATAGTATGTTAATAGGAATATAATGATTTAGTTTTCGAGGTGTAATATGAAAATTTCAACAAAAGGAAGATATGCTTTAAGATTGATGCTTGATTTGGCAATTAATAATACAGGTGAATTTATTCCCCTTAAGCTTGTAAGTGACAGACAGGGAATATCTGTTAAATATTTGGAGCAGATAATTACAATTCTTGTTAAGGCAGGTTTTGTAAAGGGGTTAAGAGGTTCAAAGGGCGGCTATAAAATTGCAAAAAGACCGGAGGATTATACTGTAGGTATGATTCTTAGACTTACTGAAGGTAGTCTTGCTCCGGTGTCCTGTCTTGAAGATGAGGTGAATATGTGCGAAAGATGTGATGAATGTATTACCCTTGATATGTGGAAGGATTTGTATAATGCCATTAATAATGTTGTGGATAATGTTACATTGGCAGATTTAATAGATAGATATAATTCAAAAATTGGAAATGATTATAACATATAATTTATCTGAAGAAAATGAGAGCTTGTTTTAAATTTTTGAAGATAAGTTACCGAGGCGTCAGCGATACCGTTGTATTCATTAAGAATTTGCACTTTTTTGAATATAGAAGTAGGTGGCACTCGCATTAGGGAGTGGAGATTTGCTTAGTTGATTAAATACCGGTTTGTTTATAATAAAAAAACTCCCTATTAAGGAAGTTAAGAGTGGAGATGAGGGGAATCGAACCCTAAATTGAAATAATGAAAAGCCCTATTTATCAGCATTTCAGAGGTGTTTTTAAAATAGCATGACACTTTTTTGACACTTTTATATCACTAAAATTAAAATATCAATATACTGTAAACTTCTCAAAAGCGTATATCAATTTATTTATTAATTAACTTTAATCAATGGTTTTTATAATAAAATTTTAATAATAATCTTTAATAGAAATAATTTTTAATAATTAAACAAGTTTATAATTCATTAATGTAATAGCTATATTTTCTAATTATATATTTATTTAATTATTAAACTTAACATATTTATAAATGTAATTATAGTAGATTTACCATTATAATTATGTTATAATCATATTTATAAGTATAATTATAACAGGAGGAAATAAATGGTGAAATGTTCTAATTGTGAAACAGATATTCCAGATGATAGTAAATTCTGTAATCATTGTGGAAGTAGACAGGTAAATAAAGTAGAAGTAGAATCAGAAAAAGTATACAATATAGAAGAGAATACTAATATAATAAAAAATAGTGAAACAATAACAAAAAATAATAAATTTATAAAAATAGGAATTATAACTATAATAGCTATTATTTTCTTCATTATTTTGTTTATTATACAATCAAGTAAATTAACCTCAGATGAAAAGTATGCAATAAACATAGTAAAAAATTATCAAAATATGCTAAAAGACCCTGATTCAATTAAACTGCAAAGTGATGTAATTGTTATTTTGGCAGAAGGCGGTGATGGAAAATATCATAACTATTGCTTTTTTAATGCCAGTGGCAACAATAGCTATGGTGCATCTATATCATCAACAGTATATTTTTATGATGAAAAGTATTTTTGTGATATGTCTAATACAAATGAATTTGATTATGAAAATCCTTCAGAAGATTTAACGATTTATGTGCGTGGAGCATTAAATTTATCACGTTGGAAATTATATGGTGAAGATGCAGAAGATTTTATAAGTTGTGCAACAATAGATGCTAAAAAAGTATGCAAGAAATTAAAAATAGATTATAATTAAACTTATTAAATAAAATAAATAATATAATAAAAATATTAGATAATTATAATATATATAATAGATAAAAGTAAAAAATAGGGGTAACATAGCATTAAGCTAAATTGCCCTAAATAGAATTTTATATCACGATTTTTGGCATATTATCTACATAATTACTTTAGCACTTAAAAGCTCAGCTAATTCTCTTAGCGAAACATAGTTGAAACCTTTAAGGTTTAAAAACTTAATTTCTTTAATTGTGCAAGGGTCTATCCTAAAGACTGTGTAAACCTCTA
>DBGCRA010000054.1:0-19750 GCA_048359195.1 Candidatus Gallispira sp. | reverse complement strand
AGAATATTGATTCAAGTGATATAGATGCTTCAACCAAGCTTGTGCCTACCTATGCCGAGCTTTTAAAGAGTAAGGCGGTTGTTGCAGAGGTTATTGAAGAAACTAAGCTTGATTGCAGTGTTGATGAGCTTATATCTATTATTAATGTTAATATGATTACGGATACGCAGATGCTTGTTTTGAATGTTACAGCAAGTAATGCTGATGATGCTTTTATAATAGCCAATGCTATTGCAGATATTGCACCTGAAAAAATTACGGAAATTATGAACGGAAGTGTTATAAAGATTGTTGACTACGCAGACAAGCCTAAAGGTCCTTCAAGCCCCAATGTTGCCAAGAATATTATTTTAGGTATTGTTTTAGGATTGATTTTTAGTGCCGCAGTTGTTATTCTGCTTGAATTAAATGACTCAACAATTAAATCAGAGGACAATATAAGGGATATATTCCCCGATATACCGATTATTGGTGTTATTCCTGAAATTTTTATTGAAAAAACTGAATGATTTAGAGGAAAATTACAATGTTAGATAAAATAATAAAAGATAAAAATAATAGCAATTTTGATAATATTGAAGAAAACAGTAAAAAAATAATAAGCTGCGATACAAGATTTGATGTCAGGGAAGCTTATAATGAGCTTAGAACCAATTTAATGTTTTCAATACCGAGTTCCGGTTCAAAGGTTGTGTCAATAACAAGCTCTGTAGCATCAGAGGGAAAGAGCACAACCTGTCTTAATACAGCAATTTCATTTGCGGATATTTACGGTAAAACTATTGTAATTGACTGTGACTTGAGACGTCCCAATGTTGACAGATTGTTGGGCTTAAAAACTAAAAAGGGGCTTAGTAACCTGCTTGTAAACGACTGTAGATTTGAAGATGCCATTGTAAGGACAAAGTATAAAAACCTTGATGTAATAGCGGCAGGCAATATTCCGCCTAATCCTACTGAACTTTTGTCTTCTGAAGAAATGACAAAACTTATTGAGGAGTTAAAGAGAGAATATAAGTACATATTTTTAGATACACCGCCTATTAATATAGTTATTGATGCATCTATTTTGGTTAAGCTTGTTGATGGTGTTGTTGTAGTTGTAAGACAGCAGGTGGCTGAAAAGAAAATGCTTCAGGAGTCTGTAAAAAAACTGAGATTTGCAGGTGCAAAGATTTTAGGATTTGTGCTTAATGATGTGCCTTCGGACAATAAAAAGTATTCAAGGGGAAAATATGGAAAATATGGCTATAGTCAGTATGTTTCAGACAGAAAATAGTTTGATTGGAGGGATAATATGATAGATATTCATTCTCATATTTTGCCGGGTATTGATGATGGCAGCAAAAATATTGAAATGTCCCTTAAAATGCTAATGGCGAGCCGTGAACAGGGAATAGATGTTGTTGTTGCAACCCCTCATTTTTATATAAAAAATGATAATATAGACAGTTTTTTAAGACATAGAAACGATTCTTATAATCATCTTATGGATTCTGTTAAGGAGAAGACTGTACCGGATATTTATCTTGGTGCAGAGGTTTTTTATTTTAATGGTATAAGCAAAATTGAAAACCTTGAAAAACTGTGTATAAATGACGGTAAATATTTATTGCTTGAAATGCCTTTTGCCAAGTGGAATAACAGGGTGTTTCAGGAGGTAGAAGATATTATTTATAATAGAAAACTTACACCTGTAATTGCACATCTTGAAAGATTTGTTTCTTTTCAAAAGGGCACAAATAATATTGAAAAACTTTTGGGAATGAGAGTTATTCCCCAAATGAACGGAGAACATTTGCTGGGATTTTTTTCAAAGGGCAAGGCTTTGAAGTGGCTTGAAAACGGTACTGTAAAGCTTCTGGGATCTGATATGCATAATACTGAGTCAAGACCTCAAAATCTTGGTAAAGCCTGTGAAATTGTGAGAAAAAAACTTGGCAATGAGGTTATTGAAGATATTATTGATTTAAGCAAGGAGATTATTGGAATAGGGTAAAGGAGAATTGTTGTGAAAAAATTAAAGGTTTTATTGGTGATAATTATTATATTGGTTATTGGAGTAGTTTGTGTTGCTGTATGGCAGAAAGATAATATTACTGCTGTATATGAAGGACTTAATCAGTCTGATGAGGATATTCAGCAGCAGATTACCGATTCCAAGAAAACTGTTGAGGAAGAACTTGAACAATATGACGTTCAGGGCTTAAGAGATTTTACGCTTGAGGAAGAAGAGGCAATAAGAAAGGGTCAGATTACTGTTGAGGAGGCTATGGAAAAAATCATTAATGAAAGCAATCAGTCAGCTGCAAAATCAGATGACACGATTTCACAGGATAAAAGTGACAGCTCTGCAATTATAAGTGATTATACCATACAGCTTTATACATTAAAGGCTGCATATCTTGGACAGATTGGTAATTTAATAGATCAGGCAAAGGCTGATTATAAAAACGGAGCAAGTGCAAGTTCCTTAATGTCAAGCTATCTCGGCAAGGCCGCATCACTTGAAAGTGAGGCTGATTCTAAGGTTGAGGCACTTTTAAATGAGCTTAAGGGAAAATTGGAGGAAGTTGGTGCTGATACAAGTATTATAAACACAATGAAAAGCTCTTATGAAAATGAAAAATCTTTAAAGAAGTCTTATTATTTGAGTTTGTTTAATAAAAAGAAGTAATGAAAAATATGAATAATAAAAAAATTAGAATAATATTTCTTGTACTAACAGCAGCTTGTCTGGCTTTTATATGGATAAACTCGTCTTTTGACGGAGAAGAATCTTCAGGTATAAGCGGTGGTGTACTTGGAATAATTAATGATTTTATAATGAGCTTAGGCTTTAAAAAGGAGTTTAGTGAGCATATTATAAGAAAAACTGCCCATTTTACCGAATATGCAGGCTTGTCATTTCTTATTACTACAGATTTTAAGCTCATTTATTATGATATGAAAAAATGTTGGGATAAGGTGCTTTTTTCAGGATTGCTAACAGCGGTTATTGATGAAACAATACAGCTTTTTCCGGTAGGAAGATCCGGTAAAATTACTGATGTTTGGATAGATTTTGGCGGTGTGTGCTGTGCCTTTGTGGTTACTATGCTGATTTACAGGTTTTTGGAAAAAAGAATATTTTGAGATTTAAATGATGAAAGGCTGCGTTTTGCAGCCTTTTTATAAAAAACTCTAATATTGGGGATTTAATTGAAATATTATTCAGCCTGTGCCAATACTAATTTGGGATCGGTTGGGGTTTCATCATTTAACACTGAAAATTCAAGGTGTGGTCCTAAAGCGACACTGTAGTTTGTAGGATTTGCAACTGTTCCGATTTTATCACCCTTGTGTATAGCTTCACCCTCTGATACAGCCAGATTTTCTTCTAACTGACTGTATGTAGAGCTCCAGCCGTTGCCATGGTCTACACTTACTGTTACACCTGAAATTCTGTCATTGGTTATTGCTGTAATTATGCCATCTGCTGCTGCACATACCTCTGTACCTGCTTCAGCTGCAATGCAAATAGAATCATTTGTTCTGTACTGTTCAAGAGTTCTGTCATAAATACCTGTGTCAGTGCTGTAATCCATTACTATCTGACCTGATACAGGCCATTCCATTTCCTGACTGTCGTCAAAAAGACTTAATTCTCCATTGTCATTGACGTTGTTAGCCGCTATGCTTTGTGTAACTGCTTCTGTGACTGCCTCTGCCTTTACTTCCATTGTTGTAGTTTCTGTTGTACTTAAAGGTTTTACATTTGACTTGTCAACAGGGGTTATATTTTCCTCAAGGTCAACTTCATTACCATTGCTTGAATTTCCGCTGTTTAATATGGAAATACCGAAAGCTAAAATAATAAATACTGCCGCAAGGGTATATAATATAGTGTAAAAGCCTTTTTTGTTATAATTTTCGTTTTTGTCCATAACTACACCTCCTAAGCCTATTATTGACTTGTATTGTGAAATTTATACCGCTGTAAATAAATTTTTAGTAAATTGATAATTTTATTGTGTACAATTAAAAAATTTTGTTGTATAATTTATTTATAATGTTTAGGAGGATTTTGGAATGAGTGTTAATTTAAAGGGAAAGAATTTCCTTAAGATTTTGGATTTTTCAACTGAAGAATTGGAATATTTATTAGACTTGGCTGCTGATTTAAAGGCTAAGAAAAAGGCAGGTATTCCTGTTGATACGTTAAGAGGCAAAAATGTTGCTCTTATTTTTGAAAAGACAAGTACCAGAACAAGATGTGCCTTTGAGGTTGCTGCGTCTGATTTGGGTATGGGCTCTACATATCTTGACCCAACAGGCTCACAGATTGGCAAAAAGGAAAGTATTGCTGATACTGCAAGGGTTTTGGGCAGAATGTATGATGGTATTGAATATAGAGGTTTTGGTCAGGATATTGTTGAAGAACTTGCTAAGTATGCAGGTGTTCCTGTTTGGAATGGTTTGACAAATGAAGCTCATCCTACACAGATTTTGGCTGATTTCTTAACTATAAAAGAACATATAGGCAAATTAAAGGGTGTAAATTTTGTATACATGGGTGATGCACGCTACAATATGGGTAATTCTCTTATGGTGGGCTGTGCTAAAATGGGTATGAATTTTACAGCCTGTGCACCTAAGGCATATTTCCCTGATGAAAAGCTTGTTGCAGAGTGCAGAAAGATTGCCGAAGCTAACGGCTCAACTGTTACACTTACCGAAGATGTAAAAGAGGGTACTAAAAATGCCGATGTAATTTATACTGATGTATGGGTATCTATGGGTGAACCTGATGAAGTCTGGACTTCAAGAATTAAGGAGCTTTCTCCCTATCAGGTAAACAAGACTGTTATGGAGAATGCCGGAGAAAAGGCTATATTTATGCATTGTCTGCCTGCCTTCCACGACCTTAATACAAAGATTGGCAGGGAAGTTGGAGAAAAGTTTGGTATTACTGAAATGGAGGTTACAAATGAGGTTTTTGAATCTCCACAGTCTGTAGTATTTGATGAGGCTGAAAACAGAATGCATACCATAAAGGCGGTTATGGCAGCCACATTGTAAAATTTTAGAAATCGGAGTGAAATAAAAAATGAGTGAAGAAAAGAAAAAAATTATATACAGTGCAATGCAGCCATCAGGTGTGCCATCTCTTGGCAACTATATTGGAGCATTAAAGAACTGGAAAAATTTACAGGATGAGTATAATTGTTTATTTGGTGTTGCTAATATGCACGCTATTACAGTAAGACAGGACCCAACGGAGCTAAGACAGAGAACAAAGAATTTGGTTGCTTTGTTTCTTGCTATTGGTCTTGACCCTGAAAAGCATATTATATATGTTCAGTCTGATGTAAAGGCTCATGCTGAAATTGCGTGGATTTTAAATTGTTTTACTTATATGGGTGAGCTTAACAGAATGACACAGTTTAAGGATAAATCAGCAAAGCATTCTGACAATATTAATGCAGGTCTTTACACTTATCCTGTATTAATGGCAGGAGATATTTTATTGTATCAGAGTGATTTAGTGCCTGTTGGTGCTGACCAGAAGCAGCATCTTGAAATATGCAGAGATATTGCAGGCAGATTTAACAGCGTTTACGGTGATGTGTTTAAAATTCCTGAACCATATATTCCTAAGATTGGTGCAAGAATTATGGGGCTGCAAAATCCTGAAAGAAAAATGAGCAAGTCTGAAAGCGACAATGCCAATAATGTTATTTATATTCTTGATGAACCTAATGTTATCAGAAATAAGATTAAGAGAGCAGTAACTGACTCTGATACAGAGGTGAGATATGGCGAAGACAAGCCGGGTGTAAGCAACCTCTTAAATATTTATTCAGCAGTAACAGGCAAGTCTATTGATGAGGCTGTATCTGAATTTAAGGGCTGCGGCTATGGCGAGTTTAAAACCGGGGTAGGAGAGGCTGTTGTTGCAGAGCTTGAGCCAATTCAGCAGAAGTTTAAGGAATATTCAGCCGACAAGGCATATATTGAAAAGGTAATGAAGGAGGGTGCCGAAAAGGCAGCTTATATTGCCAATAAGACTTTAACCAAGGTTAAGAAAAAGGTTGGTTATCCTGTTTATAAGTAAAAAAATTAAGGGATTGCGTTTTGCAGTCCCTTTTAACTGTTATTTTTTATTGAATGATATACCTTTGAAACAGGCAGACCTACAATGGTGTAATAATCGCCGTCAATTTTATCAACTAAAATTGCTCCCAAGCCCTGTATGCCATAGGCTCCTGCTTTATCCATAGGTTCCCAACTGTCTACATAGGTTGTTATTGTTTCGTCGGAAAGCTCTCTGAAGTATACGTCTGCACAGTTGGCAAAATTTTCAATAAACACTCTGCCGCCTACATAGTAATACATAGCAACACCTGTATAAACCTGATGTTTTCTGCCTGAAAGTTCTTTTAACATTCTGATTGCATCATTTCTGTCCTTTGGCTTGCCTAAAATTTCATTATCCATAGCAACAATGGTATCTGCTGCCACAACAACAGTATCCTTTTCAGGCATTTCCTTGTCAAACACTGCGTCTGCCTTTCTCAACGAAAGTTCCATAACTATTTCAGCAGGTGTAAGGCTTTTATCATAGCTTTCATCTGTATTGCAGGTGGACACTCTAAATTCAAGACCGACCTGTTTCATCAAATCAGAACGTCTGGGTGAGCCTGATGCCAATATAATATCCATTTACAGATTCCTCCTAAAAAAATTTCTTATAAATTATGCCTGAAATAAGCATACCGATAATACCGGCTATAGTAAAGCTTATATGAAAGCCAAACTGTAAATATAAAAAGCCAAGATCAAGAACAAAGGGCTGTGTAAAGCCTATAGTTTTGCCGTAATTCAGCCATAATAAATATGGTACCTTTGATGCAAGAGAGCCTAAAAAGCTGCCGATTATTAAACCTGAAATTAAAATCAGTAAAAATACAATTTGAGATTTGTTTTTCATAAGTATCTTTCCTTTCTAAAACATAAGTATATTTTAATGGAAACCGGCATTCTTTTCAAGTCTTTTGTTGAAATATAGTTGATTTTAATTTATAATAATATATATAACTTTATCTATAGGAGAGTATTATGTTATTTAATTCATTTAATTTTATACTGTTTTTTATAGCGGTAGTAATACTTCATTATACACTTCCCCACAAATACAGATGGGTAATGCTTTTAATTGCAAGCTGTATTTTTTATATGTGTTGGAGAGTTGAGCTTATTGTTCTTATACTTTTTTCAACCTTTGCCAACTGGGGAATATCTTTGCTTATTGACAGGCACAGGAAAAGTGCAAAGAGTCTTCTTATACTAAGTCTTATTATAAACTTTGGACTGCTCTTTATATTCAAATATATGATGTTTATTAATCATACATTTATGGCATTTTATGAGTATATGGGTTGGCATTATCCCATTAATGATTTTAATATAATTCTGCCAATGGGTATTTCTTTTTATACATTTCAGGCGGCAAGCTATACTATTGATATTTACAGAAATTCCTATAAGCCTGAAAAAAATTATTTTAAATTTACATTATTTGTTACATTTTTCCCTCAGCTGGTGGCAGGTCCTATTGAAAGGGCGGACAGGCTTTTAAATCAGCTTTTTACCGTTAAAAAGATTAATGTAAATAACTTTTCGACAGGCATTAAGCTTATGATTATGGGTTATTTTAAGAAAATTGTAATTGCGGACAGAGCTGCTGTTCTTGTAGATGCAGTGTTTAACAACTGTCAACAGTATACAGGCTTGTCTTATATTATAGCAGCACTGTTTTTTACATTCCAGATATACGGAGATTTCAGCGGTTACAGTGATATAGCAAGAGGTTGTGCAAGAATACTTGGAATTGACTTAATGTATAACTTCGACAGACCATATTTTTCAAAAAGCATTAAGGAATTTTGGAGAAGATGGCACATTTCTCTTTCCACTTGGTTTAGAGATTATGTTTATATCCCTTTAGGGGGCAGCAGATGTTCAAGATTAAGAAAATATTTTAACATTATGGTGACTTTTCTTGTAAGCGGTTTATGGCATGGTGCTAACTGGACTTATGTACTTTGGGGCGGTTTGCACGGAGTGTATCAGGTTATTGGTGATGTTAAAAATATGATTATACCTAAATGGGATAATTTTGTTTTTAACTTTTTCAGAATTGTTATTACATTTGTTTTAGTTGTTTTTGCATGGATAATATTCAGAGCAAATACAATAAGGGATGGTTTTTATATAATAAGTAATCTTTTTAATGATATTACAAAAATTACGGATATTCAGTATATGTATGAGCTTTTTAATAATTTAGGTTTGCAGATGTTTGAAATTATTATTGTTATTGGTGCTATAGCTGTTCTTATATTCAGTGAAGTTATAAGTTTTAAGGTTGATATTCATAAACTTATGGACAAAACTCCTTTGGTTATAAGATTTGCTTATTATTATATTCTTGTAATTATTATATTTGGAATGGGGGTGTTCTCAGGTGGAGGACAATTTATATACTTCCAGTTTTAAGGATATAGCTTTGTTTATAATAAAGGCTGTAATTTTTGTTTGCTTTACCATACCTGTTATTTATTATGTGGGAAATAAGTATTCGACAGCATCAACTGAAAATAAAATAAACGGCTATAACCGGAGCAGGTGGGAAGAATTTTATTCTCTTCCTGAGAACAGCATAGATATGGTGTTTATAGGTTCTTCTCATTCCTACTGTACCTTTGATCCTTTAATTGTTGATGAGGGTCTTGGAACAAACAGCTATCAGCTCGGTATGCCTTTGCAGCACCTTGACTCAACATATTATACGTTAAAGGAAGTTCTTAATTATCAAAGTCCGAAGGATGTTGTACTTGAAGTTTACTGGGATATGCTTGATGATGATTTTGAGCTGACTCAGGCAGGATATTTGTTTCAAGTGCTTAAAAACAAGGATTTGGAAAAAGAGTATATTGAAGATGTTTTTCCTTTAAGTGAAAAGGTAAAATATAAAATAAATATATTTAGGTATCAGGCAGATTATTTTGCTTACAGAAATTCAAAATTAAAGGAAAAGCTTGAAAATAATTATGGTGTTTTCACCCCTGCGGCAGAAAAACAGGAGGGGATTGAGGAATATCGTTCAAGAGGATATACCTATTGTAATTATAATATGCTGCCTGATGAATTTGATAAGACCAATCAGTTTAAGAATTTAGACGGTAAGGATTGGGAGGCAAGCTCTGCACAGGTTAAGTATCTTAACAATATTATTAAACTATGTAATGAAAATGGTATAAGGCTTACATTTGTGACTGCTCCCGTAGCAAATGTTTCTCTTGATTATATTAAGAATTATGATGTTATCCATAATTATGTTCAGAAAATTGCTGATGACAATGGCATAAAATATTTGGATTACAATATTGTAAACAAGGATAAAACAATGTTTTGTGATGAAAATTTTAGAGATGATGCACATTTGAATCACAGTGGTGTTGAAATTGCAGATAAATATTTTATAAAATGGTATAATGAGAATTACAATTAATTGCGGCAATATTGTCGCAATTTTTTTGTTGTCCCAAAGCCTGAATTATACAAAATTATACACCACATACAATTATAATTAATCTATAGATTTGTTCAGGTGGTGAGGCTATGACGGTTAATATTTATGCTGATGAAATGGTATTTATTAATTTTATTGTAAATACATTGGTTATTGAAATTACAAAAAGAATAGTAAAGGAAAGGGTAAGGCTTTTGAAACAAAGTATAACGGCACTTGTGTTTTCACTGCTTTATACCTTGTTTGTAATTTCCAATTTCAGAGGATACATTAATATATTCACACTGCTTATACTTAACACTCTTGAAATGGCTATTCTTTTTAAGCCCCGAAATTTAATAGATTGCATTAAATATTCCATAGCCTTTAAGGTGGGAGCTATGTGCGGAAACGGGTGTCTTTTATTTTTGAAGGCATATTTAAAGGAAGAATTTAATTATTTTTTGCTTATACTTAGCTTTGCCATAACATATTTATCTTACATAGTTCTTAATTTATTAAGTAAAGATATGGAATATTACTCAATAGATATAAGATGCAGCGACAAAATAATAAATATTAATGCTCTTGTTGATACGGGAAATTCTCTCGTTGAGCCAATAAGCAAGAAGCCTGTTATTGTGGCGGAGTATAGTGCGTTAAAGGAAATTTTGCCGTGCAAGCTGGTGGAAATATATGAAAATAAAAAAGAAAGCAATTTAATGGAGATAATATCTGCAATATCGGAGGACAGTTTTAGAAACAGTTTAAGAATTATTCCCTTTAAAAGCGTAGGAAAAGAAAAGGGAATGATGATAGGTTTTGTTGCAGACAGTGTAAAAATAGATAACAATATTATTAATAAGCCTGTTATAGGCATTTGCAGGTTTAATTTAAGCAAAAGAGGCTTATACAATGCTTTAATTAGTCCTGAACATTTGGGAGGTATTTGAATGGATGGAAAGGGTTGTTTGGAAAGATTTTTCCGTAAGTTTGCAGAATGCGGACGTATATTTTATATTGGGGGCAGTGATATTTTGCCGGAGCCTTTAAGCCCTGATGAGGAAGGAGAGGTTTTAAAAAGACTTGTTGAAAAGGGTGACGAGGATGCAAGGGATATACTTATTGAAAGAAATTTAAGATTAGTTGTATACATAGCCAGAAAATTTGAAAATACAGGTATAAATGTTGAGGATTTAATATCTATAGGCACAATAGGTTTGATTAAGGCAATAAATACATTTAAACCTGAAAAGAATATTAAACTTGCAACCTATGCCTCAAGGTGTATAGAAAATGAAATATTAATGCACCTTAGAAGAACTACAAAGACAAAAACAGAGGTATCCATTGATGAACCTTTAAATGTTGATTGGGAGGGAAATGAGCTTTTGCTTTCCGATATACTTGGAACTGACGTGGATATTATTTACAGAGGAATTGAAGAAGAAGTTGATAAACAGCTCCTGAGGGCGGCCATACAAAAGTTAAGCGGCAGAGAAAAGGAAATAATTGAGCTCAGGTTTGGTATAGGTAAAAACGGAGAGGAAAAGACACAAAAGGAAGTTGCTGATATTTTGGGAATAAGTCAGTCTTATATATCAAGACTTGAAAAGAAGATAATAGGAAGGCTGAGGAAAGAGATAATGAAATTGGTTTAGATTAGTGGTTATATTACCAAACAGTTTGATAACTTGGGCTATTGAAAAGAACGGCTGACTTAAAAGAAATGCTTGTCAGCACTTTTGTTAAGCCTCAATGACATAGGGAAATGTTTGATCCATATATCATTGAGGCTGAATGTATTTTTGCTTACTTTATAAAAATTTATCCTATAAGTTTTTTATTATTAAATTCAATAATTCTGTCGCACATTTCAATAGTACCATGTCTATGAGAAATTATTATGCATGTTTTATCTTCAAGGGATTTAATATTTTCAATAAGTCCTTTTTCGGTTTTCTCATCAAGGGCTGATGTGGCTTCATCAAGGAGAAGAATAGGAGCATTACATAAAAAGGCTCTTGCAATAGCAAGCCTTTGGATTTGTCCCTCGCTCAATCCCAAACCTCTTTCACCGATAATGGTATCAAGACCATCGGGAAGTGTTTCTATAAAATCACCAATCATAGCAAGTTTTGCTGATTTTAAAATATCCTTATCGGTAGCGTCGGGTCTGCAGAAGGCTATGTTTTCTCTTATTGTACCGGAAAGTATCATATTGCCCTGGGGAACGTATGCGTAAAGCTTTCTGCAGGAAGCATTTACGGGAATGTTTTTATCTTTCAATTTAAGATAGATTTTACCCTCACGAGGTTCAATTAAGGCAAGTATCAGCTTCATCATAGTGGATTTGCCGATACCTGAAGGACCTGCAATGGCAGTAATCTCACCTTTATTTATTACAGTGCTTGCATTTTCAATAACGGTATCGTCTTTGTATGAAAAAGTAATATTTTCAAAATTAATGGAAACTAAATTATTGTAAAGGTTTTCGGTTGAGATATTAATATCTGAAACAGCTTCATTATCCAGCTTTTCAAGCTCAATAAGTCTTTCAGAGGAGGCAATCATTGAATAAAAAGCAGGAACAAGTCCGCTCATATTCCTCATAGGTGATTTAATTTGTTCAATAATCTGCAAAAAAGCAGTAAGCACACCATAGGTTATTGAACCGCTGCTTATTTTAAGAGCACCCCATATAAGTGCAGCATAGTAACCTCCCGTAAAGAGTATGTAAACACCTGTGTCGGCAATGTTGCTTACAGTCTGTTTTTTGTACATAAGTTTAAGGGCATTAAGCTGTTTATCCTTTAATCTTGATGAAACGATATGGTTATTTGCAAAGGATTTAATAACAACGACATTTTCAATACACTCCTGTATAAATGAACGGACAACACCGTTTGCATTTTGCAGTTCCTTGTGAAGGTATTTGAAATGCTTGCTGTAAATTTTGCTTGCAGCAGCTATAAATATACCGAAAACAACTACTGCGGCGGTTAATTTTGGCTCAATGGAAAAAAGTACAGCTAAACCTGCAATAAGTCTTGTGGCAAGGGCAATACCGTTTGGGACTATGCTTACAATGCCGTTTATAATAATATCCACATCTGAGGTAAAGCGGTTAAGAAGCTCGCCTGAATGATATTCATTAATCATAGTCCATTTTTTATTAAGGAGGCAGTTAAATAAACCCTGCTTTATTTTAATGTCAATTTTACCCATGGCTCTTATTAAAATATTGCAGTATAAAATATTTAAGCCGCCCTGTAAAGCAATAATAAATACTATTTTTAAAATTGCAAACCAAAAGCTGCCGATTTTTGCACCTGTTGCAATATCAAGTATTTCACTTGATACAAGGGCAAGCCAAATAAAGCCTAATGAAATTGCTCCTGTAAGTACCGATAAAAAAACAACCCACCAAAGCTGTCTGCCTGTGTATTTATATATCCATTTTAATGCATTAACTGACCTGTTTTTCATATTTTCTCCTTCTAAAAAACGGCGATAAAACGCCGTTTTTTAGTATATGTATAATTCTTATTTGTTTTGTTCTTTGTAAAGAATTTCAATGTAAGCAAGAACAAGAGGACCAACACCCTTAGCATCATTTGATACTACAGGTTCTGACATATAATAGCCGAAAGTGCCATCTCTTCTTGTGTTGTTTTCAGGACCTAAGCCTGCAACAAGACATATTCCGTCAAGCTGAAGCTCACCGTCTTTTTCTGAAAGATATTTTTCACAAACACCGTTAAATGCTTTTTCGCCATACTTAAAGTAGCTTTCATCAAGAATACCCATTCTTACACTCTTCATAATAGCATAGGCAAATATTGAACTGCCGCTTGTTTCAAGATAATTACCGGGGATACCGCCAAGATTGACTACCTGATACCACATACCGTTTTCTGTCTGATATTTAAGCATTGAGTCAATAAGCTCTTTATAAATAGAAGATAACTTTTCTTTTTCCTCTGTCATTGAATCAGGCATAACAGAAACTGTGTCAATAAGTGCCATTGCATACCAACCTAATGCTCTCAACCAGAAGTTTCTTGAAAGTCCTGTTACCTTATCACACCAAAATGCCTGTCTTGAACAGTCATAGCCATGGTAGTAAAGACCTGTCTTTGGATCCCTTAAATTCTTATAAACATTAAGGAATTGATTATAGCTGTCCTTACAGTTTTCACAGTTGTTATATTCTACTTCGTACTGCATATAGAAGGGCTGTCCCATATACATACCGTCAAGCCAAACCTGATTTGGGTAAATCATTTTATGCCAGAAGTTGCCTTCTTCGGTTCTTGGCTGTTCTTTAACCTGAGAATAAATTGTTTCAATAGCCTTTCTATACTTTTCCTTGCCTGTAAGCTTATAAAGCTCAAATAAGGTCTTACCGGCATTTACGTTATCAATGTTGTACTCCTTAGGGTCGTAGGACTTAATACTGCCGTCCTCCTGAACAAAGTAGTCAATAAAATCATCTGCGAACTTTAAAAACTTTTCGTTGCCCTTAATTGCATAAAGGTCAAGAATTGCTTTAATCATACAGCCATCAATGTAATTCCATGTAGATGGCTTACCGCTTTTAATTTTTTCAATGTTCCAAATTGGAGCCTGTGGAGTGCTCTTTTCCAATAATTGATCAATATACTTATCTAAAATGTCCATAATTTACCTCCTCGTATAATTTATAATTTTATATTAACATAAATATATAGCTTTTTCAATATCAATTTAATTACCTTGATTATGATTTAATTTTTTCCATATTGTGTAAAAACATATAAAAATTTTTCTTTACTTTAATTTTTCTTTAATCTTTTTCTTTATTGCGTAATCAAAATAATTATTAATTTCTTTATATAATTCATTTATGTCATTGATATTAAGTGTTGTTGTTAAATTATCTATGGTTACTGATATTGTGGTATCCTGTATTTTTTCACTCTTATTAAGTTCATAAACTATATTATTTGCCCGTAAACCGTCTATAACTGCTTTGATTTCCATTTGTGCTTTTTCCTGAACTGTTGGGGGAAGTTTTTGTAATGAGTTCGTTAATTCTAAAATACTATTAAATGGATTTTCATCTTCTCCATACATTAAATCATAAGGCTGAATATTTAAGGCTATGGATATTTTTTCGATTACATTTAATGGAATATTAACTTTATCTGCTTCGTAATCTTGTACAGTTCTTGGAGCTTTACCTATTAATTTAGCTAATTCTGCTTGAGTTAATTTTAGTTCTTTTCTTCTAATTTTTATACGTTCTCCTATGCTCAATACTATCACCTCATAATTATAATAGCAAATACACGGTGTGAATTGCAAGTTTTTTTCAAAATTCACGAAAAAATACTTGACTACGCGGTTAATATCGTGCATAATGTGAAATTAAACACGACATTAATAACAATATAACGGTAAACTTATAGTTACATGAGGAGGTACATATATGAATATTGATGAAATAATTGATAAAGTTATTAATGAAATATGCGATGATTTTTATAGGTGAAGTAAACATACTGATACAAAGGAATTAGTTGAAATAAGTGAAAAAATTCATAATCTTTATTGGAATGATGAAAGATTTGAAAATATAAAGTACGATTTAGATTGGACAATATTAGAGGATGAGGTTGCAAATGAGAAACAGGGATTTATTTTGGGATTTAAAAAGGCAATGGAAATGTTTGAAGAAGCTCTTTCTTTAACATTTAATTTGGACCTGATTAATTTAATGAATTGTAGCTGCCAAAATATAAATATTAGCAATGATTTAATATCAGAAAAGAATGATATGGAATTTAAAATTATATTGTCAGTTATTAGAATTTTTATCATCGGATATGGACAAAAATTAATAATGTTGAATATGAACAATATAATGTAGCAAAAAAGCAAATAGTTACTCTTTTCTAACTCTGCATATATTTGTTATAATGATTTAAATTATATTTGAAAAGAGGAATATAAATGACAGGTTTATTAGTAAAGTTATTTATTAAAAACAGTGATGATATTGTAAATCCTAAAGTAAGGAAAGAATATGGTACATTAAGCGGGGCAGTGGGTATAGTATGTAATATAATACTTTTTTGTATAAAGCTGCTGACAGGTATTATATCAGCATCTATATCTGTTATTGCCGATGCTTTTAACAATTTATCCGACGCAGCTTCTTCAATTATTACAATTATTGGCTTTAAACTTGCCGATAAGCCTGCTGATAATGAACACCCTTACGGACATGGGAGATATGAGTATTTATCGGGGCTGCTTATTGCCATACTTATTATTATGACTGCTGTTGAGCTTTTAAAAAGTTCTATTGATAAAATTATAAATCCTACAGCAGTTGACTTTTCTTTATTATCTGTTATTGTGCTTGTATTTTCCATTGGTCTTAAAATGTGGATGGCATTGTTTAATAAAAAAATAGGCAAAAGGCTTAATGCCTCAGCTATGCTTGCTACTGCTGCGGACAGTTTAAGCGACTGTATTGCAACAGGTGCAGTTTTATTTAGTCTTTTTATTGGTTATATTTTTGATATAAATATTGACGGCTATGCAGGTTTACTTGTTGCATTGTTTGTATTTAAAGCTGGTATTGAGGCGGCAAATGATACATTGCAGCCTCTTTTGGGCAAGGCTCCTGACCCTGAATTTGTAAAGGCACTTGAGGAAGATATTTTAAGTGAAGGTAAAATTAAGGGCATACACGATTTGATTATTCATGATTATGGCCCGGGAAGGGTTATAGTTTCTTTACACGCTGAAATTCCTGCTGAAATGAATGTACTTGAAGCCCATGATATTATTGATAATACAGAAGAAAGAATTAAAAGAAAATATAAATGTGATATTAGTATTCATATGGATCCTATTGAAACAGGAAATGAAAAGGTAAACAGCCTTAAAGAAGTTGTTGGAAATATAATAAATGACATTAGTCCTATGCTTCATTTCCATGATTTCAGAATTACAAGCGGTCCTATGAGAACAAATATTATATTTGACCTTGAAGTTCCTTTTGATTTTGAGTTAAAGGATAATGAAATAATAAGAAAAATAAACGAAAGAATAAAGTCAATAAATGAAACCTATTATATAGTGGTTCAGGTTGATAAGGTTGTAAAAAATAATTGATAATTTTAGCAGGGGCATGTTTAGCTGCAAAGCGGCTTAATAAAAATGGGGAATTATAATATATAAGTATAATTAATACAAAAAAGCTAAAAATAGTTTAAAAAGTCCTTGAAATGGAAAATAAAATATGTTAAAATAAGCACTATGATTGATTAGCTATGATGAAGAAAAGTAATTTGGGTAAGACTGACAGGGATTTGATGCCATGGATTGAGAGCATTAATCTGACACTCCTTTATGAAAGAACACTTCGGAGCTTATTTTGCGAAAGGTTAATCACCTATTAGCGGAATACGTAAGGTATGCGTTAAATACCTTAGAGGTGGACAATTTATTTGTCAATTTAGGTGGTACCGCGGTTATTTCCGTCCTGAAGCGTTATGCTTTGGGACGTTTTTTTATTTATCATAGTCTTAAAGTGAAATTTATAACAGAAAGGTGAGGTAAAATGGTTAAAGCAACCGGCGAGAGGACTATTATGGATTTATCCATTGAAGAGCTTAAAGCTCTCAGTCCGGAAGAGAAAAAGAGTGTAACAACTCACGGCACAATCTATAATGTAAGAGATATGGGTGATTTTGCCTTTGTTATTATCAGAAAAATCGGCGGTCTTGTTCAGTGTCTTTATAATAAGAAAATTACTGAAGAGGACAGACATCTTTTCCAAGATGAAAATGCTATAAGAGTTACAGGCGAAGTAAGAGATGAGGAAAGAGCCGTAAACGGTTTTGAAATAGTTATTGACAAAATGGAGGTTTTATCAACTCCGAAGGAAGAACTGCCTTTAAGTGTAAGCAAGAGAAAGTTAAACATTGCTCTTGAAAATGAAATTGAAATAAGACCTGTTACCCTTAGAAATGAGCAGAGAAGAAGTGTATTTAAGCTCCAAGAGGGTATTGTAAGAGGGTTCAGAAGATACCTTGAAGATAATGGCTTTACAGAGATTTTTTCTCCAAAGATTATTGCCGCAGGTGCTGAGGGCGGTGCTAACATATTCAAACTTGATTACTTTGGTAAGAAGGCATATTTGGCACAGTCACCTCAGACTTACAAGCAGACTTTAATTCCCGTATATGAAAGAGTATTTGAAATTGCTCCCGTATTCAGAGCTGAAAAGCATGATACAGCAAGACACTTAAATGAATATGTTTCAGTTGACTTTGAAATGGGTTATATTAACAGTTTCTATGATGTAATCAATATGGAGACAGGTATGTTAAAGTATTGCTTTAACTATCTTGAAGAAAATTATGCTCTTGTATTAAAGAAATTAGGCTGTGAGCTTCCTAAGTTTGATTCTATTCCTTGTGTTAAATTCAGAGATGCAAAGGAAATGGTTGCTAAGAAGTACGGCAGAAAAATTAAAGATCCTTATGATTTAGAGCCTGAGGAGGAAAGACTTATCGGTGAGCTTTTCAAAGAGGATTATGACAGTGACTTTGTTTTTGTTACTCACTATCCTGTTAAGAAAAGACCTTTCTATGCTATGGACGATCCGGAGGATCCAAAATATACATTAAGCTTTGACCTTTTATTCAGAGGTATGGAAATTACAACAGGCGGTCAGAGAATTCACGATTATGACGAGCAGGTTAAGAAAATGATTTTCAAGGGCTTATACCCTGAGGATTTTGAAAGCTATTTAATGCTTCATAAGTACGGTGTTCCACCACACGGCGGCTTGGGTATGGGTCTTGAAAGACTTGTTATGAAGCTATTGGACGAAAAGAACATAAGAGCTACATCTATGTTCCCAAGAGATACAACCAGATTAAATCCATAAGGAGGTAAAGTATGTCAGTTCAGGAAAAATTAATTGCTTGCTTTGTTGAAAACACAGGTATTGAATTAACAGAATCAATGCTTGAAGATGTTAAGGTAAGATTAAATATGATATTGGATCTTATAGGCTACAGTGAAACAAATGAAACTGCTGTTGCCGAAAGCAAGATTATCAATGTTGCTGAAACAGGTATTGATGACAATCTTATTAAATATCTTGAGGAATTATCAAGACTTGAGCTTACTCATGATGAAGAAGAAAGGGCTAAGGGTGAGCTTACTAAGATTTTGGGCTACATTGATATGTTAAATGAGTTGGATACCGAAAATGTTGAGGCTATGAGCCATCCGTTCCCATACACAAACAATTTCAGAGATGATGAGTGTAAGGTTTCAACTGATAGAGAATTAATATTACAGAATGCACCACAGCAGAAGGACGGCTGCTTTAAGGTGCCAACGACCGTAGAATAGGGAGGATATTATAATGGAATTTACAAATAAAACTGCCCTTGAAATAGGTCAGATGATAAAAAATAAAGAAGTATCCTCTGTTGAGGTTACTAAGGATATGCTTCAAAATATTAAGGCTAGAGATGAAAAGGTTAATGCCTTTGTTACAGTCTTTGAAGAGGATGCTTTAAAGCAGGCCGGAGAGGTTCAGGCTAAAATTGATTCAGGCGAGCTTAATTCACCTTTGGCCGGTGTGCCTATGGGTATTAAGGATAATATTTGTACAAAAGACAGACTCACTACCTGTGGTTCCAAGATGCTTTACAATTTTAAGCCTCCATATAATGCTACAGTTACAGACAAGCTTGAAAAAGCAGGTGCTGTTGTGTTGGGTAAGTTAAATATGGATGAGTTTGCCATGGGCGGTTCTACTGAAACCTCTTACTTTGGTGCTACAGGTAATCCTTGGGATGTTACAAGAGTTCCGGGGGGTTCATCAGGCGGAAGTGCTGCTGCTGTAGCCGCTGAAGAAGTTACTTATGCTCTTGGTTCCGATACAGGCGGTTCAATAAGACAGCCTTGTTCATTCTGCGGTGTAAGCGGTATTAAGCCGACTTATGGTGCTGTTTCAAGATATGGACTTGTTGCTTTTGCATCTTCTCTTGACCAGATTGGACCTGTAGGAAGAGATATTAAGGACTGTGCTGAAGTGCTTTCAGTTATCAGCGGTCATGACCCTAAGGATTCAACTTCCGTAAAAAGACCTGTATTTGACTTTTCAAGCTGCTT
>DBGCRA010000053.1:0-40425 GCA_048359195.1 Candidatus Gallispira sp. | reverse complement strand
TTTTAATAAAATTAACATATGTTTTTCATATTACAATGTCAATATAGCATAGTATTTTTAAAAATTTAACACATTTGAAATACTTTGCAACAAAAACTTAACTCGTGCGTTTGTCCTGTAAAACTATGTCTTATTCCTCCTATTAGAAACACTTAAAAACATTGCATAAAAATACTGCCGGCAGCCACACCCTGATGCCGGCAGTATCTTACCTGTTAAATATTATCACTTAACCATTTAATTAAAACTTCCCTATCACCCTTACCCATAAAGGAATATTCACTGTTTTCGGATACACTTAATTTACAATTATGCGCCCGTGCAAACTTCTTTATAGCCTCTGTTGACTGCATATTAAAACAGGTATTTTGTCAACATATATTTTATCTGTTTTATCAGTTAGTTTGCTATATTGTTTTATCAGAAACACTCGACACGTATGCCAATATCAAATTTGCCGCTTCCTCCACCCCCACAGAAGAATCGACTGACAGATTATAGTGCCTTCCATCTGCCCAGCGTCTACCGGAGATATGACGGTAATATGCCGACCTGGCCTTATCGGAGCGGCGTATATTCCTTCGTGCTTCATTGGGGCTGTCCCCGTATACCTCCATTACACGCCTGATACGATATTTTTTCGGTGCATGGATAAAAATGCGAACCACATTTTTATAATCCCGCAGCACATAATCAGCAGCTCTGCCGACAATCACACAGCTTCCATTATCGGCAATCTTTCTGATAATCTTTTCTTGTGCCGTTATTGCCATACGAATGGCACTTGAATTGAGATAAAGCTCCCGCAGTATATCCGGCGCATTTTTGTGAATGTCGGAAATAAACTCCCTGTCAAGTCCACTCTCATGTGCAGCCAATGCTACCATTTCTTTATAGTAGAACGGTATATCAAGTCCTTCTGCAACCAGCTTGCCAATCTGCTTGCCGGATGATCCATGTTCTCTGGCAATTGTGATAATGATACCCGGCTTTGACGGTTTAAGTGCAATTTCATTGTCATCTAAGGGCAATATGGCAGGGGTTCTCACATAATCACTATCAAGGAACTGCCGGTAATACAGAAACCCCATAAGAGTTGTAATTACTTCTGTTACCGGAAATGTCAGCCAGAACAAGTTTAACCCAAAACGGGAAAACAGAAAACCCAACGGTACAAACAATACAAGGGTGCGAATAACAGTCAGGAGCGAGCTTTTAAGACTTTTACCGACCGCTTGAAAAAACACCGGAAATGTCAAAGATGTCACCATAGGAATAAAACTGGCTCCCACAAAGCGGAATCCAACACTCCCAATATCAATCACAGTTTCATCTTTTGTAAACACCCGAAGCATTTGTGCCGGAATACAGTTAAAGCAAAGCATTCCTAATGCCATAAACACTATGCCAAATCCAATTGCAGTTGTCAATGTCTTTTTACAACGCTCAATATTTCTTGCAGCATAATTAAAGCTGATAATTGGCACAATGCAGGTCTGCATGGCACCCAATGGTATGAAGAAAAATGTCTGCCATTTATAGTAAAGCCCCAACGCTGTGACAGCCTGATCTGAAAAACCGGATAAAATCATATTCAGCCCAAATATGTAGAAAGTATATGCCGACTGTATCAATATGTTAGGCAGACCAAGACGGAATATTTTCGCTATACGTCGTGGAAAATCTTGAATTGCGGATGGCATGCTGAACCCCTTTTTCATTACGGTCAGCGCAGCCGCAATTTGACCGGAAACCGTAGCAACCGCTGCACCCGTAATCCCCAACTCCGGCAGTCCGAACAGTCCGAATATAAGCAGAGGGTCTAAAATGATATTCACAACTGCGCCTATAATCTGTGCTGCCATCGGCGTTTTCATATCACCCTGTGCCTGTAATATTTTTGTCCAGACGCTTTCTAAGAACAGTCCGAAACTAAATACACAAACAATGCGCCCATATGAAATCACATCGGCGATGACTTCCGGTGAATCCGTTGACATTTCCGCATATGCAGGTATAATCAGCCAACAAATCAATGCGAACAAAACCCATAAGGCGATTGCCAGCGGAGTTCCTACTCCGGCATATTCCTCAGCCTCTTTTTTGCTGCCAGAACCCAACTTCGCCGCCATAACCGTATTGATGCCAACGCCTGTTCCCACCGCCAAAGCAATCATTAAAAGCTGCAAGGGATAAATGATTGACAGTGCTGTCAGTCCGTAATCGGAATAGCGACCAACAAACAGGCTGTCGATGATATTATAAAGTGCCTGAATAAGCTGTGCAAGCATAACCGGCGGTGCAAGCCGAAATAATATCCTGCTGATTTTTTCCGTACCAAAAAACTGAGATGTGTCCATACAAAATAATCCTTTGCTCAATTAAATTTTATCATTTCAATTCCTACGCTAATTTTGTTCTTCAAGGGCAATGCTCAAAGCAAGGTCAAATTCCTGCACCAGCTCTGTCATCGTCTGAATCCGTTCTTTGCCCATTAGCCGGATGGCTTTCTCCTCAATGCGATTAAGGGAATCAATCAAAGGTTTGGCATACACCTGTCCCTTAGCTGTCAAAACGAATGCCTTTTCCCGTCCAATGCTATATTCAGAGGAAACCTTAATGATACCTTCTGCACATAACTTGGCAAAAACATGATTCATGGTCTGTCTAGGTAAAAGATAGTTGTCACAGATTTGTTTTTGTGTGCAGAAATTGTTGTCACGTATCGTATAGAATACAAGCATCTCATTATAGCTGATTTCATGTTTTTTTGACCATGCCGCATATACACCACGAAGCTTGATAATCACAAGGTTGATATGCGCCCACAATTCTTTTGTTTGTGTATCCATTTTATTCCTTTCTTTTGCTGTTTCTTTTTGCCGGAACATTGAGATAAAACAATATAATCCCATATAGGATTATAACATTCCACAATACACTTGTCAATTTGAATCTCAATGTTCTGTTTATTACCTACATATTTGAAATGCCACATACGCCATTTTATACATAATAGAGGTATGGCTGTCCGCATTTATTGGTGTGTTATTTTATGATACTTGAGTATTGACACAAGGTGTATAATCTTTTCGCACATAAAACAGGCGGCAGCTCCCTTTCTTTAGGAAAGTTGCCGCCTTATTGCATTTCACATTTATTTTCTGTCATTCAAGGCTCTTTCAAAAATGGTGTAGTAAGTGCTTCTTTCTGCTGTGAACCATTGATTTTACAGGCTTTTTCAGGACTTCTCAAAATACTGCCATGACAGACGAACATAACCTTAATCATATATTTGAACTCCTTCAATATTTCCTGATTGTATCGCATTAATGTTCTTTGCAATTTTTTCCTCAGACCAGTTCCACCACTGAATTTCCAGCAATTTTGAAATTATATCATCTGAAAATCGTTTCCTAATTTGCTTTGCAGGAACACCTCCAACAATTGTATATGGCGCCACATCTTTTGTAACAACTGCACGAGTTCCTATAATTGCCCCATCCCCTATAGTCACACCTGCTAAGATAACTGCTTCATATCCAATCCAAACATCATTACCTATAACAATATCACCCTTATTGTCCCAGGCTTTCGTTACGTCTTTCTTCTCCAATCCCCACTCCTCAAAAAACAATGGAAAAGGATAAGTAGATAATGAAGATAACGTATGGTTGGCACTGTTAAAAATAAATTTAGCACCACGAGCAATGGAACAAAACTTTCCTATCTGCAATTTGTCATGGTTTATAGGATAGTGATATAATACATTGTTTTTCTCAAATAACGTCGGGTCATTTACAAAATCATTGTACATTGTAAAATCTCCAACTGTTATATTGGGATTTGTGATTACATGTTTCAAATAAATTGTTTCTTTATCTCCTGTACGGGGATAAATCTGTTTTACTGGAATAGTCATTTAAAATCCTCCTGTCAATTCGAATAATGTTTATTTAACTATTCCGGATAATGCAATACAGAGTTTCACCCAAACCACCTCTCTTTTAATTTAAGGACAATTATATACTCTGTTCGATTGAAAAACAATAATCATGTGACATTTCTTTCAAAAGTCACACACCTTATCAAATGGTTTAAAGCTTTGTATAATCAGCGTTCCGAGGCTTTTTAATACTGTTTCCTGTCGAATTTGTACCCATCCTGTTAGATACTGGGGGCTAAAGCAGTCATGGCTCCCGTCACTCCTGCAAGGCTAGTCCGACTCGGTGACTTTTGCTCCGCACGCCACCGTGCGGACTGCTTATATATCATAATTTCCCTTTTTCTCCCATACCGTATTCATAAACTTTGATTTTTCCTTTCTCATCACGTACAGCATCTTCTAATAAAATTTCTTTACAAATTATTCCACTATTATTAGATTTCGATAAATACCATTCCTTTTTTCTGCATTTTCCTTTTTCTTCTATAAATACTGAACATTCTTCCAAATCTAGTAAATGTATGCTATATAATCTCCCATAATATATAACATTATCATTCTGAGCAATCCGCTTGCCATTACAATCAAAAAACGGTGTATATTTAATATCAGCAAAATACCAATAATTTTTATTTTTTATATATAACCAATTAACAAACAAGCAAAAACAACATATTAAATATATGATATATATATTTTTATCTGCACTTTTTATCACATCTACACCATGAATACATAAAATCAAATTATTGCTTAACTTTAATAATAAAATGGACAACGTACCTATTTCAAAAGTATCTTCTACCATATTAAGAACAGGAAATAATTTCATATTAAATTTGATTTCCACTCTGATTATCAAATATCTTAAGATTGCATGTCCTACAACTTTATAAATAATTAATCCCACGAAAATTATATATGTATATTTATCAAGAAACTGATTTAAAAATATTGGAAATGTTGGGAGTACTTCCACATTAATACCAAATATAAATTTCCAATATTGTACTATAAAAGTCGCACAAACTATTAAAAAGGATATTATTTTTAATAAGTCTACAATCTTTTTAGCTTCTATATTGTCCTTTCCAAATTTTTCTACATCATTAACTATTTCTTTTGCTTCTGAGTAGAAACTCACTTTAACACATCTCCTTCTATAAACTCAATAGTTTAAAGGTATTTTCTTTACCGTATTCTTCAATCAAAAAAGTATAGAAAGATACTAACGTTTTACAACAATTACTTTAATATTCTTGCGTTTTCAATATCACGTTTAAATTCTTCCCCATTTTGAATACATTCCAAATCATATACAATAAATAATTGCCATTGGTATTGTTTGCTATACACTGTAATATCCGCACTTATTTCTTCGATAACTTTGGATTTTCTGTTTTCACGCAAAAGTTTCACTTCAATGCATAATGATAATTTAGGAATAATAAAATCTGGAATATATTCTTTTCCTGAAAATTCAAATTTTCCTGATTCTCTATCATAATCTACGCCTTTATTTAAGCCACGTTCCAATAATAATGCCGACAGCCACATCTGACTGCCGACAATATCTTATCGGTTAAATATCATCCTTAACAATTTAATTAAAACTTATACATCATCCTTATCCACAAAAAATGTTCACTGTTTTAGAATACACTTAATTTACAATTATATGCCCTTTCAAATTTATACCATCGCGGTTTCAATTTATAACAGCAACAAAAATTTTCAAAAGAATATCTGTTTTTTACCAAGCTATAATTAACCGTAATAAGTTTCATAATAGTACTTGACAAAACCATCATCAAATTTACCAATATTTTTATCCAGCTTAGTTCGTATTTTTTCAACTGCTTTTGATATTTCCTTATTACTCATATCATTTACATCAATATCAGCCTTTTTAACCTCAATATCCTCTTTATCCTTTTCAAAACTGTATTTACCCTTAACTTCAAGCTCGCTTTCTTCCTCACCAAGTCTTAACTTATTTATTTCAATTTCAAAAGACTTGCCCTTTTTAAGGCTGACAACATCAGCATCAAGTTTTATAACAGAAAAATCTCCCAAAGGACTTATAATCATCATCTTATCTGTTAGCGAACCCATATTCCTATTATATTCAAGCTTATTGGAAATACCCATTTCACTTACATCAGAAATAATCTTCATTTCAACATTTTTACTGTAATCCTTTGTTTTACTGTTATAATCAGTATCAATTTTAAACACAGTCTCAAATTCAGAGACATTGTTTTCAAACTTCGCTGATACCTCTGCATCATCTAAAGGATTATTACTTCCTGAAAGAGTCATTGAATTTTTTAATCTGCTGTTATCAGTATTTATTTCATATTCACAGCAAATTATTCTGCCCTTATATATAAAAACGTCAAGCTCCAAATCCTTAACTTCTTCCTTTACGTTTTCAAATGCTTTTTCAACAGCCTTCCTTATTTCCTGTTTGGACTTTGAATCAAGATTGCCATTTATTTTTTCAACTAAATCAACAACAGCATCTGTTTTATCAATTTCCTTTGATGTAATTTCAATACACTGTTTAATGACAGACTTCGGTACATTTATTTTATAGCCTTTGCATTTAAGAGTGTCGTCGCCGATTTTTATATTTCTTTTATCGCCTTTTGTAACACTAATTTGTGTATATAAATCCAAGGGGTTTAACTCAGAAATAATTTTATTGGCAAAACCTGCAATTTTTTCTGCACCTGATACAGCAGCCCCTATTGCAATCAAACCACCCACACCATCTCCCAGACTGTTAAACATACTGTTAAAGCTAACATTAGTTTGCGTGAGAGAATTTACAAGGGTCTTATACTGCTCATTGTCCTTATTTTTATTGTAAACAAAAAGCTCGTCATAAAGTTCCGGAGTACCAAATATTCTTTTTTCATCATCATCGTAAATATATAAATCTGCTATAACATCATCATCTTTTTCAATTTCAGCATAAAGATATTTTTTACTTCTGCCCGACTTTATATATTCTGCAGATATTTCAGCTTTATCGTCAAAAAGCTCAATTTCCTGTACGGTATTTCCCTTTGAAAAGGCATCAGCAAATCTTGAAGCTCCCAAAACCTTTTCATCAAGAGATTTTTCATTTTTTATATCTGCAGCAGTTCTTATTGCCGATAAAATAACCTTATTTTTAGGAAAGGCCGCAAATACTTCAAAAGCACATGCAATTACAACAATTACTGCCACAATAACTAATGCAGACTTTGCCCATTTTCTCTTTAAAATACTTTTAAAGCCATCCTTGCTGAATATGCTTTTAAAGAAATTAAACTTCTCTTTTAACACATTTCTAAATTTATTATTTGCCTTTTCAATAGGCTTTCCCGTCATTGAGTCAAATTTTACCTCTGGTTTCTTTTTTTTAATAGTTTTGCTTATTGGGGAATCAAATTTAATTTTAGGCTTTTCATTTGTTTTATTTTCACCACTCATATACTTCCCCCTTTATCTAAGCACCCAATAGGTTTCGGAACGCCCATAATAATTTCCTTTAACTTTAAGCCAAATATCGCCTGAATCATAATCTATATGATAATCATAAACCGTTTTATTGCCTCCACTTGTAAAATATCTGCTTGACACAGCACTTCTGCTATAACTGTTATAAAGAGTTTCATAAGATGTTACATATACACCATATATATAATAATCAAGGGCAAGTTCTTCAAGAGCTTCACGTCTTGCCTCCTCTGCCGCTGCTGCCTCTGCTGCTGCTTTTTCATTATTCAGCTTTGTCACATTCTGATTATGTGTAACTTTTTGAGTTGAAATTGCACTGTTGAAATCCTCATCAGAAAGCTTTTCAATGCCAACAGTTATTGTATAATCAACCTTATACTTCAGCTTGCCGTCAAAATCAGCAATAAGCAAAGCGCTGTCTGTCATAAGTGTTTTATCAAGCAGAGTATGAGTGTAATCACTATGATCATAATATGGATTGCACTTTGCCGAAAAATTACTGCCTGATGAAGGTTCAATCCTAAGTGAGGTTCTGTTTGAATTATTTTCATTAATTTTAAATGAACAGCTTCCCTGCATTTCACCAATGCTGTAAACTTTCATCTGCTTGTCAGCAGTAAACTCAATTATCATATTATTAAGTACGGCATCATCACCTGTCACCTTATATTTACCTACAAAGGAATTGTAATCAGGCAATTTTCTGTAAGCAAGTCGGTAATTGTCAAATCCATTGCCGGCATCTAAATATATAAGATCATAATCCATTGACTCATCAGCTTTTGATGCCTTATAGTCCTCATAATTTACTAACAGGGTACTGTTTTTATCAAAATATACAAGCTCATCAAAAATATTATCATATTTAAATAAACCGGTGTTTGTACAAAGAATTTCATCATTTTTTTCAATATCAGATAAACCCTTATTAATATTTTTAACAATATGAAGCTCAACCTTACCATTTACGGCAAGGGGATAAACCAAAGTATTGTTGCCAAGTCCAAGATACTGTGAATTCAATGCATCAGAATCAACAACGTCTATGCTCTTTTTTTCTTCACCTCTTATAATAACAAGCTCAGCTGTAGCTCCAACCTTTCTTTCCTCTGTTGTGGTTTCTGTTTGTTCTTCGGTTGTCTGTACAGTTTCATTTACTACACTTTGTACATCATCAACTGCCGTTTGCACTGCTGTAGTCTGCTCATTATTTACTGTCGTCTGTTCATCAGCATAAACAACATTCAGAAATGCTCCACCCACACTCTTTATTACACCCGGTGCCTCCGTAGTATTCTCGGTAGTCTCTTCTTCATCACCTGATGACTGCTTTACTACAGCTATATTTTTACCATCGGGACTTATTCTGAAATCAGTAATTTCGCTTTCAAGCTTAACAGCTTCACACTCATTAAGTCCGTTATAATAAAGCTCCTTATTATTTTTATTATGTATAGTACGTTCCATTAAATCTATGCTATATAAGCTATCCTCTTTATACACATAAATTCTATTGCTGTCCTCTTTATACTCAAAGTTATATACCGGGCCGCTTAAAAGTCTAATAGGCTCTTCAAATCCCTCAACCATTGCATATAAGGCATACTCTCTGTCATAGTCCTCGTCCTTTGTGGCAGTAAAAAGTATTGTTTCTCCATCTTGGGACGCCTGTATATTGTTTATGTCAAAAAATTCAAGCTCTGCATCATCATCGGTATTTTGTGTTTTAATCGTATAGTAAGTACTACCTACTTTTTTATATACATAAGCATTAAGACCAAATACATAAAAATTATCGATATTACTTACAAGACTTTCTGATTCTTCATTTTCAAAATTTAATGAATAAATACGTTTATTATCCCCTAAGCAAAGATATATTGTTTTATTTTTATCATAATATTGATAAATCCAGTCTGATGTGTCGGCATCTGAATCAACTGAGGCAATTTTTCTTGTTTCTCCCGTGTCACAATCATAAGCACAAACCTTATTATCTTCAATATAAAGCATATATTGTCCATCCTCGGTAAATTTATAAAATTCACCCTTGAATTCCTGTGATTCACCGTTTTTGTATATATATACAATGCTGTTTTCATCTGATTTAACGGAATAAACAGCAAAATCCTTTACCGGATTAATGTAATAAGTATCAACAGCAACATTGTCTGCAATCTTTGTGCCTTTATTGTTGTTTATTAAATAAAGCTCACCTGTCATTAAATTGCCGCTGTAATTAAAAGCAAGTGTTTCTTTATTTATAATTTTATAGTCCCTTAAATCAATATCAGAAGAAATAACAGTATTTATATATTTAGTATAAGCAAAAAATCCTGCTCCGCATAAAATTACAATAGCTAAAGCTGCAATAGCTGCAATTTTAACATTAACCCTTTTCTTAATCCTATAAATAACACTAATTTTTTCTTTAACGTTTTCTTCAACAGTTTCTTCACTGTTTTCTTTAATTACGTTTGCGTTAATTTCTGCCGTGGTAGCACTTTCATCACTTTCCTTTAATTCTTCTTCAACTTCATTGGCCTCATCAACATCAACCTTTTCTTCGGATACCCTTGTTCCACAGTATTTACAAAACAGAGCATTATCCTCAATTTCATTGTTGCAATTTTTACATTTCATTATTTACCTCCCCTTTCTGCCGCACATAGTGCCAAAAGTTTTTCAATAATTATATATCTATTGACTAAATTTGTCAATTTTTTTAACTTTACAACAAAAAATTAAAAATTACAAGTTTAATTGTCGCACTTTTTAAATTTAAAGTGACATTTTTAATCAATTTTCTATTCTTAGATTTTGAGCCCGAGGTTTAATAGCCACTGCTTTGCAGCTTGCCCTTTACATCAATAAAATAAATGCTATAATTATTTTTCTGACGGTATCATTTTTTCTATTCTTGAGTTCATCGCCGTGGGTAAATTCCTTACTGCATTTATTTTTGAAGATGTCAAGGGTGGCTATAATATAGCTGCCATTTCATTTGCACTTTTATACCCCAATATTTTTCTTGGATAATTGTTTACCCAATCCTCTGTTTTTTGTAGCTGTTTTGCTGTTATTTCCCCTATATCTGTACCTTTTGGTATAAATCTTCGCAGTATTCTGTTTCCGTTTTCATTACTTCCCCTTGTACAAAATCAGAATGACAGTCTGGCTCTTGACTATCTTATAAACTACAAGTGCAAAAGCCTTATAAGAAAAAAACAAGAGGTTACTTTATATTTTGTGCAGATGCGGCTATTGTGCAGAAAAAATCAGCAGAATAAAACAACATAGAGGAATAAAACTTTTTCATATATTTCATAAACCTCCCGAATGGAATAAATGCCATTGGGGAGGTTTTATTGTTACACAATTAATGGTGATTTTTTGTGACTTAATTCAACAGCTTATAATTGATTTTATTTTCGCTATTGCTTGAATACGTATGCGTTTTATTCAGCATTTATTATTACTCTTCGGGAGTAGGAATCCCACTTCACCTCGGCATTTAAAGCCTCAGAAACAGCTCTGACAGGTACAAGGGTATCCCCGTCCTCAATTCTCGGAGCAGCATCAAGACTAATTTTGGCATTGTTTACATACATTGTGGTGCTGCCGATTTTAAGAGATATAAGAGTATCATCACGTGTTGCAGTTATTTCCTTGGTTTCTCCGTTCCAGCTTACCTCTGCTCCCAGATATTCAAAAATTCTTCTCATAGGAACAAGAATCCTGCCGTTTTCTATAACGGATTGATTATTCGCAAGCACTGTCAGTCCATTTACAACAACCTCTATTGAGCTGTTGGCTGCAGCTTCAGATATAGTGAAACGATTTTTAAAATCTGCCGCCGTAAATCCGTTTTGGAACAGATATTTAAGAGCCTCAAAGTCCGCTGCACTTATATCATCACCTTCATTTGTACCATAGGGCTTTAAAACAATAAGATTGTGGTCCAAAAAGCTTACATTATCGGCTGTGGCGTAACTGTCGTTAAAACCACCATCACTGTATTCCCTATACTCACCGTTGACTTCATATGAAGGGTCGGTTATGCCCGTCAAATCAAGCTCGTACCAGCCACCCTCAATAAAAAGACAGTTCCATGCGTGGTCTAAGTCAGTATTTGAAACAACAAAGCACGGTATGTCAAGCATAAAGCAAATATCCTTAACAGCGTTGGCATAGCTGCCGCAAACACCCTCTCCGCCAAGAAGCACGGCAGAGGGACTGTTGCTGAAAATACTAACATTGTAAACAACATTTTCGGCAAAATATCCTCTCAAATATTGAATCTGCCCCAAAGTTCTGCTTGAATAGGCTTTTGCAGCAGCCGCAATTTCATTCAGCTTGTTTTCATAGTCATTTACATCACGATTTATTTCAAGCCTTACATCTATAACATAGCCGCTCCCCGATGAAGTATCAATTAAATTTGAATAATATGAAGTTCCCACCGAACTGTTTCCCGTATACACAATTCCGCCCCAATCGCTCCAACAGGTTTGAATAACATCAAGAGCCTTGCTGCTGAATTTTTTAAACTCCTCATAAGAATCTGCAAATGAAGAATTATAATAAAACTTTGCAGAAATTTCCATATAATCCTCTGATTTTCCCGTTGCTGCTTCATTTACAAGGGGATATAGAAATCTGACAATATCCATAGCCTCAAGATTGAAATCAGAACATTCAATGTCAATTTTTGCATTGTTTTCCTTTGCGTAAGAGGTCACATAAGACTTATATGTATCATAATTTCCCAAAGCTGCGAAATTTTCGTTTACCGTTTCGCCAAGATGGGTCTTTGCTTCCTCCAAGCTTTCATACCAACCTTCATTTAAATAGCTATCCTTCATAGAAGGGCTTATTTCCAAAGCCTTACCGTAGGGCTTATAAACAAAAATGTTGCCCTCCTCCTGACTGCCCTCAATCGAAATACCTTCAAGGGAACTTAAGCTGATTACAGGTACGATTCCATAGCCCTCATCATTTACAAGAACGCTCATGGTTTCGTTAATACTGCCACTTGACGTTACCGTACATACCGCACTGCCAAGAACGGAGCAATTATCCTTCAAGAGCCAGTCTCCGTTATTATGAGAATAAACTCCGCTGTAGGTTTCAAGCCCCATGGCAAGGGCATAGTCTGAGCCGACTTTTTTAAGAGAGTTTTCCTCAAGCTCTTTCGCTTCCGAAACACTCAAAAGCCAAACCCTGTCGCCGCCCGATGAAGCAAGCTTAGACCTCTCACCGCTGTCAAAGGCTGAGTTGTAAAAATCGGAATTAAGCCAAGTCCTAACAGAAGAATCCTCCCAAGTCACCGAATCTGCATATTTAAGCTCCGTGTTGCCCCACGGAACATATTTGTCCTCCTGCTCGTCAAAAACTCTGCTGTCCAAAATCACCATTGAAACAAGAAGACTTTCACCTCCGCTTTTTATTACCTCCCAATAAATAGGCTCATACTTATAATAGCAATATTCACCATCTTCATTTTCTACCCTGCGATATTTTTCTCCCCCGACTTCTCCGTCGCCTCTTGAATCGTATAAAGCCTTCTCAATCTCCGGCGTTGGAGATACTTGCCTTTGGGGATAGCTGCCAAAAGCTGCATACTCCGCTCCAAAAGCAGAAAAACAGCTTAAAACTACTGCCCCAACTACTATAACAAACACAGCAAAAATTTTTCTCATAATAATCCTCCTAACGTCAATTTGTATATAATAATAACAATTACGACAAAAATTGTCAATTATTCTAAATTAAAGAAAAAAATAATGCCTTCATTAACTGAAAGCATTACCTTTTTTACTCATTTATCCACTTCAAATAAGCATTAATATACAAATCCAAATTACCATCCATAACAGGCTGAACATTACCTGTTTCCGCATTTGTTCTGTGATCCTTAATCATATTATAAGGATGGAAAACATAACTTCGTATCTGACTGCCCCAAGCAATATCCTTTACTTCGCCTCTGATACCTTCAAGCATTTCACCCTGCTCCTTAAGTTTCATTTCATAAAGCTTAGCCTTTAACATTTTCATAGCCATATCCTTATTTTGGAACTGACTTCTTTCATTTTGGCATTGAACAACTGTGTTAGTAGGAATGTGAGTAATTCTTATAGCTGATGAAGTCTTATTAACGTGCTGACCGCCTGCACCACTGGCTCTGTAGGTATCAATTCTTAAATCATCAGGATTGATTTCAACCTCTATATCCTCATCAATTTCAGGCATAACATCACAGCTTGCAAAGGAGGTGTGACGTCTGCCGCTTGAATCAAAAGGTGAAATTCTTACAAGTCTGTGAATGCCCTTTTCACCCTTTAAATAGCCATAAGCATTTTCACCTGTTACCATAAATGTTACAGACTTGATACCAGCTTCGTCGCCTTCCTGATAGTCCATAAGCTCAAAACCAAAGCCCTGCTTTTCTACCCAACGGCTGTACATTCTGTAAAGCATAGAAACCCAGTCACAGGCCTCAGTACCGCCTGCACCTGAATGAAGAGTAACAATAGCATTGCAGTGGTCATACTGTCCTGTAAGGAGTGTAGAAATTCTTAAATGTTCAAACTCTTCCTCAAAGGCTGCTCTCATTTCCTTAGCCTCATCAACAACAGAGTCATCGTCCATTTCATTACCCATTTCAATTAATGTCATTAAGTCCTCATAATCTGTTTTAAGTTTTTCAAAACCTTCAATTTTATTTTTAAGCTGCTTGGTTTGCTGAAGATTTTTCTGTGCCTTCTCCATATCGTTCCAGAAATCAGGATCCCCTGCAATCTCCTCAAGCTCATCAACCTTTTCCTTTGCCTCATCTATGTTTAATGAATTTTTAAGTTCTTTAAGGCTTTCTTCATAAGAAGCAAGCTCTGTTGCCATCTGATCTAATTCAAATATCATAAAATCAACCTTTCTTATATACTAAAGAATAGGTGTGTCTATTGACACACCTATTCAAAAACATCATTTCTTTTACTCAAATCTGCCGCAGCACTGCTTATACTTCTTACCGCTGCCGCAAGGACAAGGATCATTTCTTCCAACCTTAGGTTCTTTTCTTACCCTTGTAGTTCCTCCTGCTGACTCATCCTTGTTAGTTGATGTAGGCTTAGCAACCTGTTCTCTTTCAAGCTGCTGTTCAGGAGTAACAATTCTGATGTGGAATAATGTCTTAACAATATCATTCTGAATATTGTTGGAAAGCTCCTCAAACATATCGTAGCTTACAAACTGGTATTCAATAAGAGGATCTCTCTGTGCAAGAGCTCTTAACATAATACCCTGACGCATCTGATCCATATCATCAATATGTGCCATCCACTTAGTATCAACAACCTTTAATGTGATAACTCTTTCAAGCTCTCTCATCATTTCACTGCCGTACTCGTTTTCCTTAGCATCATATTTAACAACAGCGTCATTATATACTCTTTCAATAAGCTTATCCTTAGTAATAGTCTGCATATCCTCATCAGTAAGAATGAACATATCCTCAAACCCGAAGTAAGGTCTGACAAGCTCATTAAATTCAGTCATATCCCACTCTGAAGGCTCATCATCATTAAGACAAACAGCATCTGCACATCTTGTAATAACAGCCTTCACCATATTTAAAATCTTATCCTTTAAGTCGGCACCTAAAAGTACTTCCTTTCTCTGAGCATAAATAATTTCTCGCTGCTCATTGTTTACCTTATCATAGTCTAACAATCTCTTTCTTGCAGAGAAGTTGTTGCCTTCAACCTTCTTCTGAGCACCTTCAATAGACTTTGTAAGCATCTTAGCCTCAATAGGCTCATCCTCAGGCAAACCAAGCTTTTTAATCATTTCTGCCGTTTTTTCAGAACCAAAAAGTCTTAACAAATCATCTTCAAGAGATAAGTAAAACTTAGATTCACCCGGGTCACCCTGTCTACCTGAACGACCTCTTAACTGGTTATCGATACGTCTTGACTCATGTCTTTCAGTACCTATAATCTTAAGACCGCCAAGCTCAACAACACCCTCACCAAGCTTAATATCAGTACCTCTACCTGCCATATTGGTTGCAATGGTTACAGCACCCTTTTCGCCTGCCTTGGCAACAATTTCAGCCTCACGTCTGTGATTCTTGGCATTAAGCACCTCACACTTAACGCCCTCTCTTTTAAGCATATTTCCCAAAAGCTCTGAAATTTCAATATTAACAGTACCAACAAGAACAGGCTGTCCCTTTTCGTGAGATTCAATAATCTCCTTAATAACAGCTCTGTACTTGGCAGCCTGTGTCTGATATACAACATCATTCAAATCTTTTCTTATAACAGGCTCGTTAGTAGGAATACAAACAACGTCCATACCGTAAATAGCTCTGAACTCTGCTTCCTCAGTCTGGGCAGTACCTGTCATACCTGATTTCTTTTCATACTTGTTAAAGAAGTTCTGGAAGGTAATAGTAGCAAGAGTCTTGCTCTCTCTCTTAACCTCTAAATGCTCCTTAGCCTCAATAGCCTGATGCAAGCCGTCAGAATATCGACGACCCGGCATCATTCTACCTGTAAATGTATCAACAATAACGATTTCAGGCTCACCCTTATCGTTCTCAGTTACATAATCCTGATCTTTAAACATATTGTAGTTAGCCTTTAAAGCATTGTTAATATGATGCTGTAAAGCCATATTTTCAGGATCTGAAAGGTTTTCAACATTAAAGAACTTTTCAGCCTTATGAACACCCTCCTGAGTAAGAGTTGAGGTCTTGCCCTTTTCATCAACTACAAAGTCGCCCTCTTCTTTAAGCTCTTCTCTTATAAGAGGATTCATTGCCTCATCTTCATTTAAAATTCTACCCTTTGTAAGAGTCCTTACAAACATATCTGCAAGCTCATAAAGCTTAGTAGACTTGTCTGACTGTCCTGAAATAATAAGAGGTGTTCTGGCCTCATCAATAAGTATGGAGTCAACCTCATCAATGATAGTAAACGGCAAACCCCTCTGTACAAGGTCCCTTTCATAAACTACCATATTATCTCTTAAATAATCAAAGCCAAGTTCATTGTTGGTAGCATAAGTAATATCGCAGTTATATGCTTCTTGTCTTTCAGCCTTTTCAAGGTCATGAAGAATAACACCTACGCTAAGACCCAAGAAACGGTGAATTTGACCCATTTCCTCGGCATCTCTCTTTGCAAGGTATTCATTAACTGTTACTATATGCACACCCTTGCCTGCAAGTGCATTAAGATAAGCAGGACAGGTAGAAACAAGAGTTTTACCTTCACCTGTTTTCATTTCAGCAATACGTCCCTGGTGAAGAACAATGCCGCCAATCATCTGAACATCAAAATGTCTTAATCCAAGTACTCTCTTTGAAGTTTCCCTTACAACAGCAAATGCCTCAGGTAAAATATCATCAAGAGTTGCACCGTCAGCAAGTCTTGCTTTAAACTCATCAGTCTTAGCTCTGAGCTGGTCATCACTTAAGCTTTCCATTTCCGGCTCAAGTGAATTAATCTTAGCAACAACAGGAAGTATTTTTTTAATTTCCTTGTCGCTGTAAGAGCCAAATACTTTTTCTAAAAAACCCATTTATTTACACCTCATATTCTTCTAGGTTATTCAATACTACACTATTTTATATGATAACATATTTACCCTTCAATATGCAATAGTAAATTTAAGTTTTGGAGTATTCTTAATATTTTTGAAATATATTTTACATTGTTTGCAGATAAATATTTGCTTTTTATTTTATATTTGCAGCACCAAACTCAATTTATACCTCATTGTATTAATTTTATTATTACCAAAAAAGAGAAATCTCCAAACTATTCAAAGATTTCTCCTTTATGTATTTACACAATTTATTAAAGCACAAGTGATGGTGCGGAATATACTCTGCCCCCCAATTCACTGTCTAAAAGATAAAGACCTCTTGAATCTGAGCCGTAAAGCTCCATCTTTTTAATGAGATCAGAAGCATTTGTTTCTTCCTCTCCCTGCTCCTTAACAAACCAGTCAAGAAACTGCATAGTTCTGAAGTCCTTAACACTGTAAGCAGCATCATAAATGTTATTAATAAGATTTGTTACATAAACTTCGTGCTCATAGCCTGCCTTAAGAGGATCAATATTTTCCTTTAAATCAGCATCAGGCTTATCAATAGCTTCTAATGTAACCTTTACATCATTATTCTGCATATACTGCATAAATAACATTGCATGGTCTCTTTCTTCCTGTGCCTGAATTTTATACCAGTTAGCAAAGCCTGATAAGCCCTGCTCAACATAAAAATTAGAAAATTCAAGGTAAAGATAGGCTGAATATAACTCTTTGTTTACCTGTGTGTTCAATAACTCTGCTACTTTTTTGTCAATCATATTTAATTCTCCCTTCATTAATGATACTTTAATTTTAATCCCATTTTATTCCAATGTCAATTAAATTATAAATTCAAATTTGTATGTCCAAAATGCAGTCGCATTTTGGGCATAAGCTACTCTATAAATGACTATTTATAGCCGTGCCAAACAGTCTTGATAGTTTTGCCGTCTAGGCACAAAACTTATCAGCACTTTCAGCAAAGCTGAAAGCCAACCTTCGGCTGTCCGATAAATTCAGCACTTTGCCTTTGGCAAAGTCAGCCTTTCAGGCTGCCCGACTTCTTTCGGTGCTAACTTTCGGTGCAAACAAGCAAATTCAAAGGCAAAATGCCTTTGAATTAAAATTAATATTTATTTCACCTTTGGTGAAATAAATATTAATTTACAACTCATGCACAAAAATCCCACTTCTAAGCTTAGGCTCAAACCATGTGGATTTAGGAGGCATAATTTTATCATCGTCTGCAATATTCATCAGCTGTTCCATAGTTGTGGGATACATTGAAAAAGCAACAGCCATTTCACCGCTGTCCACTCTTCTTTCAAGCTCCTCAAGACCTCTTATACCACCCACAAAATCAATTCTTTGGTCAGTTCTGGGGTCACCTATATTTAAAACAGGTGAAAGAAGTTCATTTTGAAGTATGGAAACATCAAGGCAGGCAACACTGTCATTTTCATTTACTATACTTTTCTTAGCCTTTAAAACATACCATTTTTTATTTATATACATACCAAAGGTATGCTTTTCTAACGGTTTACAGCAGCCTTCTCCTTTATAATCAGAGATATTAAACTTTTCGCTGACTTTGGCTATAAATTCATCTGTGCTGTAACCGTTTAAATCCTTTACAATTCTGTTGTAATCCATAATATAAAGCTGATTGTCAGGAAAAATAACCGAAAGATAGTAATTAAATTCCTCATCACCTGTATAATTAGGCTTTGCGGCTCTTCTCTTTAAGCCAACCTTAACGGCTGAGGCATTTCTATGATGTCCGTCTGCAATATAAAGAGCGTCAACAGATTTAAACTCATTAACAAGACTTTCAATAACCTTCTTATCATCAACAAGCCAAACGGTATGACCTATACTGTCATCAGACACAAAGTCATAAACAGGCACTTCCCTCGTACATTTATTTATAATATCATCAACAGCTCTTTTATTTCTGTAGGTAAGGAAAATAGGTCCCGTATTGGCATTACAGGTATCAACGTGACGTATTCTGTCCTCCTCCTTATCTGCTCTTGTAAGCTCATGCTTTTTAATTTTGTTTTCAATATATTCATCAATAGATGTACAGGCAACAAGTCCTGTCTGGCTTTTTCCATCCATTGTAAGTCTGTAAATATAAAATACAGGTTCTTTGTCCTGAATATAAATTCCCTTATCAATCATAGAATAAAGGTTATTCCTTGCCTTTTCATAAACCACATCAGAATAGTGATCAACCTCCTTAGGCAAATCAATTTCCGCCTTATCAACATGTAAAAAAGAATAGGGATTATTTTTAACCATTTCTCTTGCCTCATCAGACGTCATAACATCATAAGGCAAAGCCGCAACCTTACAGCAAAGTTCAGGAATAGGTCTGTACCCTTTAAAAGGTCTAACAACTGACATAATATCACCTCTTAAATAATATTTGCCTTAATTATACAACGTTCATTTAATAAGGTCAATAAATTTATAAAAACAAATTTCATTAGTCAAAGTGCACTAAAACATCAGACATGAGAAGAGCCAATTTGCTCAAAATTAGTTAGTTTCAACAAAAATAAAATAGTATATTGACTAAATTCATCATATATGTTAATATGAAATCAAGAAATACATCAGACGTATTTAAAAACTATACAAAAATATTTTAAAGGGGGAACAACTTATGTTAAAAAGTCAGGAAGTCAGAGCAATAGCTCCTGAAATGGATCCATTAAGAATGGGTATGGGCTGGACTGTTGAAGACCTTGAAAAACCACAGATAATGGTTGAAAGTACTTTTGGCGACAGTCACCCGGGCAGTGCTCATCTTTTAGGTCTTGTTGAACAGGCTGTTAAGGGTATTAATGATAACGGAGGAAAAGCAGCCAGATACTTTGCAACGGATATTTGTGACGGTATGTCACAGGGACATGACGGTATTAACTACTCACTTGCATCAAGAGATACTATTTGCAGTCTTATTGAAATTCACGCAAATGCAACTACATTTGACAGCGGTGTATTTGTTTCAAGCTGCGATAAAGCAGTACCTGCTCATCTTATGGCAATAGGCAGACTTAATATTCCTGCTGTAATGGTAACAGGCGGTGTTATGGAGGCAGGTCCTGATTTACTTACTCTTGAGCAGATTGGCGCTTACTCCGCTATGTGCCAGAGAGGCGAAATTACAGAAGAAAAACTTACTTATTATAAGCATAATGCCTGTCCAAGCTGCGGTGCATGCTCATTTATGGGAACAGCCTCTACAATGCAGATTATGGCAGAAGCTTTAGGTCTTATGATTCCCGGAAGTGCATTAATGCCTGCTACCTGCGAGGATTTGCAGAAGATGGCTTATAAGGCAGGTGTTCAGGCAGCAAAGCTTGCAACACAGGGCATTACGGCAAAAGACATTGTAACCATGGCATCATTTGAAAATGCAATTAAGGTTCATGCTGCTATATCAGGTTCTACCAATTCATTGCTTCATATCCCTGCTGTAGCTCATGAGTTCGGTTATCACATTGACGGTGATACATTTGACAGAATACACGCTGATGCCAACTATCTCTTAGACATCAGACCTGCCGGCAAATGGCCTGCTGAATACTTCTACTATGCAGGCGGTGTACCAAGAATAATGGAAGAAATCAAGGATTTACTTGATCTCGACGTTATGACAGTTACAGGCAAGACATTAGGCGAAAACCTTGAAGACTTAAAGAAAAACGGTTATTACGAAAGATGCGACGAGCTTTTGGCAAAGACCGGCTTAAAGAGAACAGATGTTATAAGAAGTATTGACACTCCAATAGGCAAAAACGGTACAATAGCTATTTTAAAAGGCAATCTTGCACCAAACGGTTCTGTAGTAAAGCATAGTGCAGTACCAAAGGAAATGCACTATGCAATATTAAAGGCTAAGCCTTTCGACTGTGAAGAGGATGCTATTGCAGCAGTTATTCATAAGGAAATAAAGCCCGGAGATGCAGTTATAATCAGATACGAGGGACCTAAAGGCAGCGGTATGCCTGAAATGTTCTACACAACAGAAGCAATTTCATCCGATGAAGAGCTTGGAAAGAGCATTGCCCTCTTAACAGACGGCAGATTTTCAGGCGCATCAAAGGGTCCTGCTATAGGTCATATTTCACCCGAGGCAGCAGAGGGAGGTCCTATTGCTTTAATTGAAGAGGATGACTTAATTGAAATCGACATTAAAAACAGAATTTTAAGAGTAATAGGTATTAATGGAGAAAAACTTCCTCTTGATGAAGTTGACAAAATACTTGCAGAAAGAAAGAAGAACTGGACTCCAAAAGAGCCTAAGTATAAATCAGGAATTTTAAAAATATTCTCTGAACACGCAGTATCTCCTATGAAGGGCGGATATATGGAATAATTTTCAGAAGTTTTGCAAAAAAAATAAATCAGTCCCCCTAAATACAGGCTATGTTGAGTTTTTTAACCCTCATAGCCTGTTAATAAAGAGAGTTGGATATTAAAAATATACAGAGCTGTATTATGAATAATAGAGCTTGAAAGGGTTGTATTGGATAAAATAGAGTTTGAAAATATAACACTTAAATAAAGGGAGGTCCTATTATGACAAATTTAACATTATTGGCAACACAGCCAACAGCATCCACCGGTCAGCTTATTGCGGCAGCATTAATCGGTCTTGCCATATTACTGGTACTTATTATCGGAGTTAAGCTCCACGCAATGTTATCAATACTTATTTCAGCCTGTGTAATCGGCGTTATTTCAGGTATGGACGTTCAGACAATCATTGACTGCGTTGGTGAAGGCATCGGAAGTACATTAAAAAGTATTGCTCTTTTGGTAGGTCTTGGTTCAATGTTTGGTGCAATACTTGAAATATCAGGCGGTGCACAGCGAATTTCAACATCACTTGTAAAGTGGTTCGGCGAAAAGAAGGCTGCCTGGGCTTTAGGTATTACCGGTATGATAATTGCAATGCCTGTATTCTTTGACGCAGGTCTTATTATACTTATTCCTCTTGCTCTTGCTCTTGCAAAGAGTACCAAGAAATCTACACTTTATTATGCAATTCCTCTTTTGGCAGGTCTGGCAGTAGGTCACGCATTTATTCCTCCAACACCCGGACCTATTCTTGTGGCAAGCCTTTTAGGTGTTGATTTAAGCTATGTAATCGTTGTAGGTATTATATGCGGTGCTGTTGCAATGATTTTGGCAGGTCCGGTATTTGGTTCATTTATCGGCAATAAAATTTATGTTCCTGTCCCTTCAAATGTAGCTGAAATGCCTGAATATGAAGAATCAAAGCTCCCCGGCTTTGGGACAGTAGTTGGAATAATATTTATTCCTCTTGTACTTATAATCGCAAAAACAGTTGTAAACGTAGTTGCTCCTGAATCCGTAATTATGCCTGTACTTACTTTCTTAGGCGAGCCTTTTGTTGCTCTTTCCATTGCAACAATAGTAGCTATGGTAATACTTGGCATCAGACACGGCTATTCAAGAGAAGAATTGGAAAAGGTTATGTCAAAATCCCTTGAGCCAACAGGTATGATTTTACTTGTAACAGCCTGCGGCGGCGTATTAAAATATATGCTTCAGTCATCAGGTCTTGGCGAAGTTATTGGCAACCTTGTATCAAGCGGCGGTCTGCCAATGGTAGTTGTAGCATTTATTATTGCAGTGCTTGTAAGAATTTCTGTAGGTTCTGCAACAGTAGCTATGACAATGGCAGCAGGTATTGTAGCTGCTATTCCCGGTGTAAGTGAATTATCTCCATTATATCTTGCATGCTGTACAGCAGCGGTAGCAGGTGGTTCAACTGTATGTTCACACTTTAATGACTCCGGTTTCTGGCTTGATAAGTCACTTTTACAGATTGACGAAAAAACAACACTTAAGTCATGGACAATTATGGAAACCATTGTTGGCGCATCAGGCTTTGTTGTTGCTCTTATAATATCATTTTTTGCATAAAATTTTTTAACAATTTAAGGGGCAGTTTTTCTGTCCCTTTTGTGATTTTTTCTGTTTTAGGGTTGATTTTTAAGTTTTTAGGTCTTATAATCAACCTTATAATCATTAGGAGAGTGAAATTATATGTTAAATAAAAAAAATAAACCTTTGCCTGAACAAACAGCAGATAAAATTATACAGTATATTATTGACAACAATTTGCAGGTAGACGATAAAATACCTAATGAGTTTGAACTGGGGGCTATACTTGGTGTGGGCAGAAGCACAATAAGAGAAGCCGTGCGCATACTTGTAAGCAGAAATGTCCTTGTTATAAGACGTGGTGCAGGTACATATGTTGCAAACAACACAGGTGTAAGTGATGATCCTTTGGGACTTGCATTTACAAGGGATAAATATAAGCTTGCAAGAGATTTGTTTCAGGTCAGAATTATACTGGAGCCTGAAATTGCAGCGATGGCAGCTAATATGGCGACAGAAAAAGATATAGAAGTAATTAAAAAGCAGTGTGATAAAGTTGAAAATATGATTAAAAAGGGTGAGGACCATATGATGGAGGACGTAAAATTCCATCAGGCTATTGCAAGATGTACAGGCAATGCCGTAATTGAAAAGCTCATTCCTATTATAAACACCTCTGTTGCAGTCTTTGCCAATATTACCGCAAGACAGCTTAAAGAGGAAACGATTACTACTCATAGGGCTATTGCCAATGCTGTTGCGGAGCATAATCCGACAGATGCAAAGCACGCTATGACTATGCATATGCTTTATAATAAAAATAAAATTAATGAAATAATTGCCCAAAGAAAAGTTGATGAAAAGATTTAAGGCTGCGGATTTCTCCACAGCCCTTTTTATGTGTATATATTCTGAAATTCTTATTTAAGAATTTCATCAACAATAGCAAGAATACCGCTTTCAGCAGCTTTAATCTTAGCCGCAACAGCCTCCTCACTTTTATCGCTGGAACCGAAATAAACCTTAATCTTAGGCTCTGTACCGCTAGGTCTTACACAGAACCAAGTGCCATCCTCAAGTACATAATAAAGAACATTACTTGCAGGCAAGCCGCTCTTAGTTTCCTCACCTGTTACATTGTTTACAATCTTATCAACAGAGTAATCTCTTGATTCAACAACCTTAACACCTGCAACATCCTTAGGAGATTCGGCTCTTAAAGTATCCATAACCTTCTTAATCTGAGCAGCACCGTCAATGCCCTTTAATGTAATTGAAGTAATAGTTTCCTTATAAACACCATACTTGTCATAAAGAGCAAGAAGTCCGTCATAAAGGCTCATACCCTTTGACTTATAGTAAGCAGCAAGCTCACAAATAAGCATAGTAGCAAGGCAGCCGTCCTTATCTCTTGCATAAGTGCCTGCAAGACAGCCATAGCTTTCCTCAAAGCCAAACATATATTCATAGCTGCCGTCAGTTTCAAATTCCTTAATCTTTTCACCAATATACTTAAAGCCTGTAAGCACATCAAAATATTTCATACCATATTCAGCACAAATAGCCTTAGTCATATCAGTAGAAACAATAGTGGAAACAACAGCACCGTTAGCAGGCAAAGTACCTGCAGCCTTCTTCTGAGAAAGTATGTATTCACAAAGGAGAGCACCTGTCATATTGCCTGTAAGTACCATATAGTCGCCGTCAGTCTTTTTAACAACCGCACCAACTCTGTCCGCATCAGGATCAGTACCAACAATAATATCAGCGTCAACCTTCTTGGCAAGCTCCATAGCAAGGTCAAATACAGCCTTGTTTTCAGGGTTAGGATAGCCTACAGTAGTAAAGTTGCCGTCAGGCTTTTCCTGCTGAGGCACGATATAAACATTCTTAAATCCAACCTTTGCAAGAGCACGTCTTACCGGCTTATTGCCTGAACCATGAATAGGAGTATAAACAATCCTTAAATCAGTTTCATCAATAATCTTCTGATTAACAACCTGTGCAGTCATAGCCTCAAGGTAATTAATATCAAGCTCCGGACCTACATACTGAATCATACCTGAATTAACAGCCTCAGTTAAGTCAGCTTTCTTAATCATTTCAAAGTCAGTAATAGCATTTACTTCCTTAATAATTTCGCCGTCTCTGGGGAATGGAACCTGTGCGCCGTCCTCCCAGTAAACCTTGTAACCATTGTATTCAGGAGGATTATGGCTTGCAGTAATAACTATACCGCCTGTACAGCCTAAATTTCTGACAGCAAAGCTAAGCATCGGAACAGGTCTTAATTCATCTGATAAATAAGCCTTGATGCCATTGCCCGCAAGAACTCTTGCAGTTATTTCAGCAAATTCAGGAGAATAGTTTCTTGAATCATAAGCAATAACTACGCCCTTTTTAACAGCCTCTTCTCCCTGACTTTTAATATAGTTTGCAAAGCCCTGAGTAGCCTTGCTTACAGTGTAAATATTCATTCTGTTGGTACCTGCACCTAAAATACCTCTCAAACCGCCTGTACCAAACTCAAGATTTTTATAAAATCTTTCCTCAATCTCTTTAGCGTCGTCTTTAATAGCAATTAATTCAGCCTTTGTTGCCTCATCAAAATAGCTGTCCTCACACCAACGCTTATATTCTTCCATAAAGCCCATAAAAAATTTCTCCTTTCGTTATAAAAAATTAGATATTTGTACAAAAAATATCTTATGTTTAATTTCATTATACACAAAATAACCAAATAATACAAGGGTAAAGTTTAATTATAATTATAATTTTTTCTCTGTCACAATTACATTTTACACGAATATATTACAATATAAATTAATACGGAGGTAAAGTTATGTACTATAATATTGAAAGCTATACTCCTGATATGGAAAAGCTTTTCGGTGATTTCACAAATTACCGCTTAGGTCAGGGCTGGCCTGCATATAAGAATGTAAGCGTTGAACAAATGGCGGAAATTATTGACGATAACGCTTTTGTACCAAGATTTGATACAAGACAGGGAACAAGCGAAATTGTACCATCTGTTAATAAAAGTGATATTCCAAAAAGGGATATGGATATTATGAAGGCACTTTACAGCGACATAAATAAACTCCTCAGCAAATATGTTGAAAAAATTATAGATGAGTATGAATATATTAACAGTCCTATTTACGACGAAAGAGGAATAGACAGAGAAACCCTTGCTCAGATTGTTGATAATGTTATAAGACTTGCCGAAGAGGAAATGGATGAGGCACAGGAAATTTCCCTTGAAATGCAGGAGGCTTATCTTTGGAGCAGAAGAAATATGTTCAGAAATTTAATTCAGGCTATAGTTTTAAATGAAATTTTTGCCGTAAGACGTCCTAATTTCAGAAGAGTAAGAGGAAATTATATGTATAACAGAGGAAGATATGACGGAGTAAGAGAAAGGTAGCCTAAATTAAAAGGGCTTTCAGTTTGAATGCCAACCGAAAGCCCTTTGATTTTATTTATGCCCTATTTATTTTTCAAGTGCCTTATCAAGAATTTCCACAGCATTATCAATATCATCCTTAGATACAATAAGAGATGGAACAAATCTGATTATAGACTTTCCTGCACCTACAAGAAGAAGCCCCATATCAATAGCCTTTGCAATATACGGAGCAGCAGTTTCGTTAAGCTCAATACCCTGCATAAGACCGATGCCTCTGACATCCGTAACAATATCATTGTGCTTTTTGGCAATTTCATCAAGTTTTTCTCTTAAATATTTACCCTGTACCTTAACATTGTCAAGAAGTCCGCCTAAAAGTTCATCTATAACTACATTACCTGCTGCTGTAGCAAGTGGATTACCGCCAAAAGTTGATGCGTGGTCACCGGGAACAAAAGCCTCGGCAACATTTGCCTTTGCCATCATAATACCGCAGGGAATACCGCCTGCAATACCCTTTGCAGTTGACATAACATCAGGTACAACACCAAAAGTCTGATAAGCAAAAAGTGTGCCAAGTCTGCCAACACCGCACTGTACCTCGTCAAACATTAAAAGCATATCTTTTTCATCACAAAGCTGTCTTACCTGTTGCAAAAATTCCTTATCAGCAGGTCTGATACCGCCCTCACCCTGAACAGGCTCCATAAGAATAGCAATAGTGTTTTCATTAACAGCAGCCTTAACAGACTCAATATCGTTAAATGTAGCATACTTAATATGAGGCAGCATATCACCAAAGCCTTCATGATAATGATCCTGACCTGTAGCAGTAACGGCACCGAAGGTTCTTCCATGGAAGGACTGATGCATTGTTATAATTTCCTGTCTGCCTGTCTTTGAACCATATTTTCTTGCCAGTTTTAAAGCTGACTCAATAGCCTCTGCACCTGAATTGCAGAAAAATACCTTGTCAAGACTTCCGTTTTCAACTAACTTTTGTGCAAGTTTAACCTGTGGTTCAGTATAATATAAATTTGAAATATGTATAAGCTTTGCAGCCTGTTCTGATATTGTCTTAACAAGCTTAGGGTAATTATGACCTAAAGAGTTTACTGCAATGCCTGCAACAAAATCAAGATACTTTTTTCCATTTTCGTCATATACATACATTCCGTCGCCCTTTTCAAATGTAAGGGGAAAACGGCTGTAGGTTTTCATTACATATTTTTCACCTAAATCAGAAGTTTTCATATACTTATCCTCCCTATTTTACCACTGTGGACAATGCCCCGGTGTAATTATTTTTCAATTAACGTTCCAATACCTTTTTTTGTAAATATTTCAAGTATAAGACAATGTGCAATTCTTCCATCTAATATATGCACATTATTTACACCTGCTTTTACACCTGCCATGCAGCACTCAACCTTTGGCAGCATACCGCCTGAAATAGTGCCGTCAGCAATAAGGTTATTGACTTCCTCAACCTTAATAGTTGATATAACACTGTCAGGGTCATTTACATCACGCATAATACCTGCAACATCTGTAACAAACACAAGTTTTTCAGCTTTTAACGCACCTGCAACGGCAACTGCCGCATAGTCTGCATTTATATTGTAGCTTCTGCCTTCCTCATCAACACCTATTGATGAAATAACAGGTACAAAGTCATTGTCTATAAGTGTGTTAATAAGGTCAGTTTTAACCTCCGTAACCTCACCTACAAGGCCAATATCCATACCCTTTGGCATAGCCTTTTTAACCTGCATAAATCCTGCGTCCTTACCGCATATACCCACAGCATTTATACCGTGAAGACAAAGCTCTGTTGCAAGATTTTTATTAATCTTTCCTGCAAGAACCTGCTGTACAATTTCCATTGTAGGCTCATCTGTTACTCTTAAACCATCTTTAAACTTAGGCTCAATACCAACTGCCTCAAGAGCTTTGTTAATATCCTTACCGCCGCCGTGTACAACCACAGGTTTAAAGCCAACGTATTTCATAAGAGCAATGTCCTTAATAAGAGTTGTTTTGATTTCCTCGTTTACAAGGGCTGCTCCTCCATATTTAATTACAACGGTGATTCCCGAAAATTTCTTTATATATGGTAAAGCCTCTGTTAATATGCTTGCCTTGTTTATTACATCATTCATTAATAATTACTCCTTTAACTTCTATAATCTCCATTAATCTTAACATAATCATAGGTTAAATCACAGCCCCAAGCAGTAGCCTCACTTGTACCCTCTTCAAGAAGCATATCTATATAAATAGTATGAGCAGAAAGAATTTTTGCCGCAAGCTCCTCATCAAAAACAATAGGTGTACCCTTATCCATAAGAAGGATTTCACCATTTTCACTTCTAAACTTAATAGTAACACCCATAGGATCAAATTCTCCGCCGCTGTATCCCATTGCACAAAGAACTCTGCCCCAGTTAGCATCTTCTCCAAATATGGCAGCCTTCAGAAGTGATGAAGAAACAACACTTAATGCAATCTTTCTTGCATTTTCCTTATCAACTGCCCCCGTTACCTTAGCCTCAATAAGCTTTGTAGCACCCTCACCGTCATCAGCACATGAAATGGCAAGTTTTTTACAAACGTACTTAAGTGCCTCCTTAAACTTAGTAAAGTCCTCATTCTGTGTATTAATCTTCTCGTTTTCCGCAAGACCGTTTGCAAGACATAAAACAGTATCATTTGTTGACATATCTCCGTCAACGCTTATCATATTAAAGGTATCCTTAACACAACTCTTTAAAGCCTTGTGAAGCATAGCCTTGCTAATATAGCAGTCAGTAGTAATAAAGCAAAGCATAGTTGCCATATTAGGGTTAATCATACCTGACCCCTTAGCCATACCGCCTATGGTAACCTTTTTGCCGTCAATTTCTGTTTCAACAGCAGCAGTCTTTATATATGTATCCGTTGTCATAATAGCTTCAGCAGCAATATTTCCGCTCTCAATGTCTGAACCTAAAAGAGGGTATGTGCTTTCAACGCCCTTTAAGATTGTATCCATTGGCAAATTAACTCCTATAACACCTGTAGAACATACAAGAATGTTCTTTGCATCTGTGCCTATTAATTTACCAAGCTTTGCAGCAGTTTCCTCTGCATCATTTAAGCCCTGCTTGCCTGTACAGGCATTGGCATTGCCGCTGTTTACAACAATACCGCTTATACTGTTTTCAACATTAGCCATATCCCAGTGAACGGGAGCAGCTTTTACAATATTTGTGGTAAAGCAGCCAGCTGCATTTGCTGGCACGTCACTTGTTATAATAGCCATATCCTTTTTTTCTTTTTTCAGTCCAATTGCATTACCGCAAGCCTTAAAACCCTTTGGTGATACAACATTACCATTTATTATATTCATATAAAACATCCTTTCTTAATTACGCAGGGAAAATCGGTACAAAATCAATTCCTGTCTTTTCATCAAGGTCAAATAAAATATTCATATTTTGAACAGCCTGTCCGGCAGCACCCTTAAACAAATTGTCAATAGCCCCGATAACAATAATCCTGTTTGTTCTTTCATCAACAGCAAAGCCAATATCCACAAAGTTTGAGCCCTTAACCCACTTGGTTTCAGGGAAGTTCCCCTCCTTTGTAAGTCTTATAAAGTACTCTTTACCATAATATTTTTCATAAACAGCCTTAATGTCATTATATGTATAACTTCCCTTTAAATTTGCATAGCAGGTAGCAAGAATGCCTCTGTCCATAGGAATAAGGTGCGGTGTAAAATTAATAACAATGCTTTCCCCTGCAGCATAGCTTAACTGCTCCTCAATTTCAGGAGTATGTCTGTGACTTGCAATTTTATATGCCTTAACAGATTCATTAAGCTCACAGTAGTGATTAGGTAAAGAAAGACCTCTTCCTGCACCTGTTGCACCTGACTTAGCATCTATTATAATAGAAGTATTGTCAATTATTCCTTCCTTAACAAGGGGATACATTGAAAGTATTGAACAGGTAGTGTAACAGCCCGGATTGGCAACAATCCTTCTGCCCTTTATTTTATCTCTGTTAATTTCACAAAGACCATATATGGCTTCAGGAAGAATATCCTTTGAATAGTGGGTTGTGTACCACTTTTCATAGGTTTCAATATCCTGTAACCTGAAATCGGCACCTAAGTCAATAATTTTTACCTTATTTAATATATTCTCTGTAATCTTTTTGCTTGCAACGCCGTGAGGGAGAGCAAGAAAAATAACGTCACATAAGTCAGCCATTTTTTCAATATCTTCTTCCTCGCATACATAATCAATATGTATGTAGTTTGAATAAACTTCTTCATAATTCTTTCCTGCATAGCTCTGAGATGTTAATGTAACAATTTCCGCTTCAGGATGTTGAGTAATTATTCTCACAAGTTCCTGACCTGCATAGCCTGTTGCACCTATAATACCAACCTTAATCATAATAGCCTCCAATTTACCAATAACAAAATTCTGCTTTAATTTATTATTATACCCCTAAAGACTGTAATTGTACAGTGTTTTTTACTAAAATAAGGCAAATTAATAATGATTTATGATTATACATCAATTTTGCATAATATGCAAGTATTATTTATAAAAATTCACCAAAAATATAAAAAAATACATTTTTTTGAAAAAATAGCTTGCATATTTATTGTATGAGTGTTACAATAATAACAATTAAATTAAAAATATTTTTTTGGAGGAAAGTAATATGAAAATTGTACTTGCTTATTCAGGCGGTCTTGACACTTCTGTTATAATACCTTGGTTAAAGGAAAATTATGACAATGCAGAGGTTATTGCTGCTTGTATCAATGTTGGCTTAACCAATAAAGAAACAACAGGTCTTGAGGAAAGAGCTATTGCTCAGGGTGCTTCCAAGATTTATGTTGAGGACGTTCAGGATGAACTTATTACAGATTACATTTACCCAATGGTAAAAGCAGGCTGTGTATATGAGGACAAATATCTTTTAGGCACATCTATTGCAAGACCTTTAATTGCTAAGAAGCTTGTTGATATTGCAATTAAGGAAGGTGCTGATGCCATATGTCACGGTGCTACAGGTAAGGGTAATGATCAGATCAGATTTGAACTTGGTATTAAGGCTCTTGCACCTCACTTACAGATTATTGCAGCTTGGAGAGATGAAAAGTGGACTCTCCGGTCAAGAGAAGACGAAATTCAGTATCTTGTTGACAGAGGTATTGAAGTACCTATGAAGAAGGAAGATTCATATTCAAGAGATTCTAACCTTTGGCACATCAGTCATGAAGGCCTTGACCTTGAGGACCCTGCCAATGAACCAAACTTTGACAGCCTTTTAAAGCTTGGTGTATCTCCGGAAAAGGCTCCTGATACTCCTACATATGTTGAAATAGGTTTTGAAAAGGGTATCCCTGTTACACTTGACGGCAAGGCTGTTAAGCCTCTTGAGTTAATGACTTATCTTAACAAAATCGGCGGCGAAAACGGTGTTGGTATTACTGATCTTGTTGAAAACAGAGTTGTTGGTATGAAGTCAAGAGGTGTATATGAAACTCCCGGCGGTTCTATCTTATATGCCGCACACAGAGATCTTGAGTATCTTTGCCTTGACAGAGCAACTACCGACTATAAGGAAACTATCAGGATTAAATATGCTGACTTAATTTACAGAGGTGAATGGTTCACTCCTTTAAGAGAAGCTCTTGCAGCCTTTGTTGATGTAACTCAGAAATATGTTACAGGTACTGTTAAATTAAAGCTTTATAAGGGAAATATTATAAGCGCAGGTGCTACTTCACCTTACAGCTTATATAATGCAGAGCTTGCAAGCTTTACAACAGGTGAGCTTTACTCTCACAAGGATGCAGGCGGATTTATTACTCTTATGGGGCTTCCATTAAAGGTTAGAGCTATGATGCTTGCAAACGCTAAAAAGAATTAATAAATATTAAATCAGGGTGTTGTTTATACAGCACCCTTTAATTATGCTTTTTTATATTTACCTTATTAAAAAAAAGTGATAAAATACAGATATAAATAAAATTTTTTAAGGAGGTTACTCAAATGATGAAATCAAGAGTTGGAGATGCAAAAAGAAGACACAGAGAAGGCTATAACTGCTGTCAGTCAGTTGTCTGTACATACTGTGACCTACTTGATATGGATGAAAAGACTGCATTTAGGGCAAGTGAAGGCTTTGGACTTGGTATTTCAAAAAGATATGAAACCTGCGGTTCTGTATGTGCCATGATTATACTTGCAGGCTTAAAAAACAGCGATGCCAATATGAAAAATCCACAAAGCAAGCTGTCTACCTTTGAGCTTGGAAACGCAATGAGTAAAAAGTTTGAAGAATGGAATACAACCTGTATCTGTGAAAAGCTAAGAGGTACTGACGGTGTAACGGATAGAATAAGAAGCTGCAGAGGCTGTGTTGCCGATTGTGCAAGAATTGTTGAAGATATGCTTTTTGAAGGACAGTTTGAGCCTTATGAAGAAAGAAGCACTGATGAGGAATAAAATTTATATGGCATAAATATATGAGGAGGTTTTTATGAAAAGGTTTGTTTCCGTTATACTAAGCGCGGTATTTTCACTTTCTGTACCTGTTATGGCTGAAAGTCAAAATAAAATCCCTGCTTTTCCGGGAGCAGAAGGCGGAGGAAAGTATACATCCGGAGGTCGCGGCGGAGAAGTTTATATCGTGAATACTCTTGCCGACTATGACCCTGAAACAGAAGAACCTATAGAGGGGTCATTAAGAGATGCAATAAGCCAAGACAACAGAATAATTGTATTTAATGTAGGCGGTGTTATTCGCCTAAAAAACAAATTGAATATGACAAATAAAAACAATATCACCATTGCAGGGCAAACAGCTCCGGGTAACGGAATTACACTTTATGGCTATGAAACAAATTTAAGTAATTCTAACAATATTATTATACGTTATCTGCGTTTCAGACCGGGAGCAGAAAATGTTTTGTCAGGGGACTCTATGGATTCTATATGGGGCAGAGCCATGACAAATTTAATGATTGATCATCTCTCCTGTTCATGGTCAACTGATGAAACTATGTCATTATATCGAGCTGAAAATGCAACAATTCAATGGTGTATTATTGCTGAAAGCCTTACAATGTCAGGACACACGAAAGGCAGACACGGCTACGGTGCTATTACAGGCGGTGTAAATGCCACATATCATCACAATCTTTATGCAAATCACACCTCAAGGAATCCACGATTCGGCGGCGGTACTGTTGAGGCTGATGACAATGACCATATAGCCCTTTATGACTTCAGAAACAATGTTATTTACAACTGGGGGTATAACACAGGCTACGGTGGAGGCAGAGCTAAACAAAACTATGTATATAATTATATGAAACCCGGTCCCGGTACAAGGGACAGCGTTATAGGCAGAGTTATTGACTGCGGTGAAAAAAATAAACCGGGCCGGTTCTATGTATACGGTAATGTGCTTGAAGGCAATGAAGCAGTTACCAATGACAACAGCAAAGGCATTTATATTTCCGAGGACAATAAGCCTTTTACAACCATTGTAGACAAGGAATATGAAATGGAAGGCACAAAAGAGGAAAATCTTCATACGGATACTCCTGAAGATGCCTATAATCTTGTTCTTGCAAGAGCAGGTGCAACTCTCCCTCACAGAGATGGGCTTGACGCAAGAATTGTGCAGACAGTTAAGGATAACACGGGCTATTTTGTAAACAGAGATGAGGAAGTTGGCGGTCTTCCTTATACGGACGAGGTACACAGAGATGCCAACTTTGACAGGGATAATGACGGCATAGCTGATGAATGGGAGATTAAAAACGGTCTTAACCCTAATGACTCTTCCGACAGTGTAAAAATTGCATCAAACGGCTATGCAAATATAGAAAATTATTTTAATTCCCTGGTAGATATGACTTATGAGCCTGAAAACTCATACATAACAATAACTTCACCCAAAAACAATCAGCAGTTTATGACAACCGATACCATTAAAATAAGTGTAAAGACTGATAATAATGTTAATAAGGTAGAGTTTTATAACAACGATGAGCTTATTGGTACTGATAACACTGCACCTTTTGAAATAAATATAAAAAACTTTACCGAAGGTTCTTACAACATTTCAGCAAAGGCAACAAATACAAGAGGTGAACAGACTCAGGCTACTGCCGTAAAAATACATATTAATGGCAGCGGCGATTTAGGACAATGGCAAAGCAGTGATATTGGCAGTCCGAATATTAAGGGAAGTGCTTCAATAAACAACGGAAAGCTTACCGTAAAGGGCAGCGGAAAGCTGCAAAACAGCAGTGACAGCTGTCACTTTGTATATCAAAATATAAACGGTGACTTTGACATTGTTACTAAAATAGACAGTATTACGCCTGTTGATAACCACGCTTTTAGCGGTATTATGGTAAGAAATTCCCTTAATGATGACAGCGGTACTATTGCCCTTGGCATTTCTCATACAAAGGCATATGAATGGAAGGAAACAAATACCGAAACAGGCAAGACCACAAGTTATTACAGAAATCCTTTCGGCATATACCTATGCGGCAGGGATAGTGACAAGGGAGAAATGGACAGCTTAGCCGAAAATCTGGATACAACAGACGCAGCACAGAAAAGCGGTGTTCAGCTTTTAAGAGATATTGAATTTAAAGACGGTCTTGAATATAAAGGCTATTATTTAAGACTTATAAGAAAGGGGAATCGTTTTACTGCTTATGCTTCACCTAATGGAAGCAACTGGACTCTTGTCGGCAACAAAACATTAGCACTTAATAAAGAATGTTATATTGGAGTTGCTGTTGACGGCAATAAGGTGGATAATTATATTGACAATCTAAATACGGTTGTATTCAGCAACATTAAAATTTTATAATTTATAAAAAATCGTCCTGCTTTTAAACAGGGCGATTTTTTATTGACAGTTAAATTAAAAAGTAATATAATTATATTACAAATGTAATACAAGAGGTGATTTTTATGAGTTTACCGCCCCAAATCTCAGAAGCGGAATATGAAATAATGAAAGTTATTTGGGAATATGCCCCCATAAATACAAAGGATATTGTTGACATAGTTTCAGCATCAAAAAGCTGGAATATGCGTACGATTCATACTCTTATATCAAGACTTGAAAAAAAAGGTGCAATAACTCACCAAAAAGATGGAAGATTGTACATATATTCTCCTGTTATAAAAAAGGAGGACTATATTAACATGGAAAGCAAGTCATTTATTAACAGATTTTTTAATGGAGCGGTTAATAAAATGGTTATGAATTTTATTGAAAACGATATACTTTCATCAGAGGAAATTGAGGAACTGAAAAATATGTTAAATAAGAAGGAATAACTATGTTTATATATCATTTTTTAATTTCCAATATTTTAATTTCATTAGCCATTGCAGCAGTTTTAACAATAAAATCCATACTTGGCAACAAACTATCTCCAAGACACAGCCTTTATATATGGCTTTTTATTGTCCTACTTATGGTATCAGCCTTTATACCTGATTTTAAAATGGACGGTCTTGATAATCATAATATATCAGACAATATAAGTTTAATTTCAAATAATGATATAAATATACTTTCTGATAGCAAGGATTTATATATTTCCGTAAATAATTACAGCTTTTTATATGGTATATGGATAATTGGAATTTTATTTTATTTGTTAATTCCTGTTTTGAGCAAAATAAAGCTTAGCAAATTAAGAGCAGAAAAGGCAGAAAGTACTGTTTTTAATGAATGCTGTAAAATAACAGGTACAAATGCCGAACTTTTTGTAAGTCCTGATATAACCTCTCCTATGTCCTGCGGAATTATAAGGCAAAAAATAATACTTCCTTTTGGTAATTTTAACAGCAACATTTTAAAACACATTTTTCTTCACGAGCTTATACATCATAAGCACAGAGATATTTTATTTAATTACTTTTTATATCTTATTTCTGCTTTTTACTGGTTTAATCCCATGGTTCATATTATGCATTCAAAAGTAAGGCTTGATATGGAAATATACTGTGATTATTCTGCTGTTGAACTTTCAGGAAATAATGTTGAATATGGTAATGCAATTTTGAAAATGGCTGAAAAAAGAAGAGGCTTAAGTACAGTAACCTATTTTTCAGTAAGTAAAAGCAAAATAAAAACCAGAATAATAAAAATTTCAGACTTTGGCAAAAAATATTCACCCTCAACTGCAAGATTTGTGTTTGTAACAATGACCGCCCTTACACTTGTGTTTGCCCTTGTTATTAACAGCTATGGCTACAGCATAAATAAAAGTGTAAATATTCAAAGTGCCAATTATGTGAATTTAAAAGAATATTTTGAAGATTATGAGGGTTGTTTTGTACTTTATAACACGTCAGAGGATAAATATATTGTCTATAATAAATCTATGGCTGAAAAAAGGGTATCTCCAAATTCCACCTGTAAAATTCCAATTGCCTTAAACGGTCTTGAAAACGGTATAATCACAGCTAAAAACAACACTATGCGTTGGGACGGCAGTAATTATCCTTTTGAAGAATGGCAAAGGGAACAGAATATTAATTCTGCAATGAGATATAGCGTAAACTGGTACTTTCAGAATATAGACGAAAGCCTTACCAAAAATGAAATAGAAAACTTTATGAATGAAATATCCTATGGGAACTGTGCTATATATAATAAAAATAATTACTGGCTTGAAAATTCCCTTAAAATTTCATCATATGAGCAAACAGAATTTTTAAGAAAACTTTATAAAAATGAATTTGGCTTTAATGCTGCCAATGTTAATACCCTATTCAACTCAATAAAAATTTCAGACGGATTCTATGGTAAAACCGGCACCGGAATGATAAATGGAAAGATTACAGGGGGCTGGTTTGTGGGTATGTTTAATAAAGAGGGAAATAACAGCATATTTGCCTTGAGAATTGAAGGCGGAGATATGCCTGATGGAAATAAGGCAAGAGAAATTGCTGAAAAGATAATTAACGATGTGTTTTGAAGGGGTAAAAGAGACAATAAGCAGAGTTTAGATAATATTATCCGACAATGCGTAGCATTGCTTTTTGCATTAGCAAAAAGTTCTGAATTGCCATTGTTGCAAACATGGCAAAATACCTTTGAATTAAAATTAATGTTTATTTCACCAAAGGCGAAATAAACATTAATTTAAAAACAAAAACCCAAGCAAAAGCTCAGGTTTTTTAAATAAAAAAATTAAATTACTTTCTATTATACTTCTTGTTGAACTTATCAACTCTACCGCCGGCATCAAGAAGAAGCTTCTGACTGCCTGTATAGAATGGATGACACTTAGAACAAACTTCCACTCTGATTTCTTCCTTAGTAGAACCAATTACAAATTCATTACCACAGTTACACTTAACCTTAGCCTGGTAATAATTTGGATGGATACCTTCCTTCATTACTTACACCTCTTTCATATATATTGGGATACATTTTGGCATCCCTGCGTCAAATAACATTAAAATTATATCACAGTATAAAATAAATTGCAAGCACAAATTTCAACAAAAAGAGGAACTATTAAAAGTCCCTCTTTCATCAATTCTTATTAAGTTTATTTAAAGCCTTAACAAATTCCTTATTATCTTCGGTTTTTGAAAGCATATCTATAAGCTGTTCCGTAACTTCACCGCTTGTAAGACTGCCGCTAAAACTCTTTCTCATAAAGTAAGCGGCATCAAGTTCCTCCTTATTAAGAAGAAGCTCCTCTCGTCTGGTACCTGACTTAGCAATATTAATAGCAGGAAAAACACGTTTTTCGCTCATCTTCCTGTCAAGTACAAGCTCCATATTACCCGTACCCTTAAATTCCTCAAATATAACATCGTCCATTTTTGAACCTGTTTCAACAAGAGCAGTTGCAAGTATTGTAAGGCTGCCGCCCTCCTCAATATTTCTTGCAGCACCAAAAAATCTCTTAGGCATATAAAGAGCTGAAGGGTCAAGACCACCTGACAAAGTTCTGCCGCTTGAAGGTACAGTCAAATTGTAAGCTCTCGAAAGCCTTGTAATACTGTCAAGAAGTATAACGACATTCTTTTTTTGCTCTACAAGCCTTTTAGCTCTTTCAAGAACCATTTCAGAAACTCTCTTGTGATGTTCAGGTTGTTCATCAAACGTGGAATAAACCACATCAACATTGCCCGAAATACTTCTCTGCATATCGGTTACTTCCTCAGGACGTTCATCAATAAGCAAGACTATAACATAAACCTCCGGATACTTCTTGGTTATTGCATTTGCCACCTTTTTAAGAAGTACTGTTTTACCCGCCTTAGGAGGTGCAACTATCATACCTCTCTGACCCATACCTATTGGTGCAATAAGGTCAATAAGCCTTGTTGAAAGTTCCTTTTTGTGAGTTTCAAGGTATAGATTTTCCGTAGGAAAAATAGGAGTAAGATCCTCAAAATTAGGTCTTTTCTGTGCAACCTCCGGTTTATCACCATTTACCTCCAAAAGGAAAAGAAGAGCTGAAAACTTTTCATTTTCCTTAGGTATTCTTATTTTTCCCTTAACTCTGTCACCTGTTTTAAGGTTAAATCTTCTAATCTGTGATGGGGCAACATAAATATCTTTTGTACCGGGAAGATAGTTATCCATTCTCAAAAAGCCATAGCCATCAGCAAGTACTTCCAGTATACCTTCGCCGACATTGCCTGAGTCAAGCTCCTCCAAATAATTGGGTTTCTCCTCAACTACAGGTATGCTCTGCGGCTCTACCTTTTCAAGCAGGTCAATTAACTCTGCCTTTTTATATCTTGTAACACTTCCAATACCCTTTTGCTTAGCAATTTCCCTAAGCTCCATAAGGCTTAATTCGGAATAATTCATATTTTCCTCCATTTATCAAGGAATTTGGAGCACATCGCCGGGATGATAAACACTTGATGTTGTCATACCATTTGCATCCAAAATCTTCTGCCATAATTCTTCTGTGTACTGACCATATACAGCCTTACAAATTTTAGAACCTGTGTCACCTGACTTAATAGTATATGTTGAACCTGAAGCACTGCCTGTAGAAGAACTTTCATCCGCAGGAGCAGTACCTGTTATAGTTGTTGATGATGAGCCTGTTGAAGATACAGACGTAGGTTCACTGCTATTTACTGTACCGCCGTTTTTTAATCTTTCATTTTCTGCAGTAAGCTCATCAACCTTAGCCTTTAATTCATTAACCTCCTCATCACTGCTGCCTGCTGCACCATTATTAAGCTCATTAATCTGAGTATTCGCACTTTCAAGCTTCTTTATGTTAGAATAATTGCTTGCAGCAAAAAATGCAGTTGAACATACAAGGGCAATAATTACAACAGCATTTAAAACCTTCTTAAATACAGATCCGCCCTCATCATAGTCATCATACTCGTCATCGTAGTAGTCATCGTCATCAAATTCGTCATCGTCAAATTCATCATCGTCCTCAAATGGATCGCTATTTTTACGCTTAAAGAAGTTTCCGAATTTACTCTTCTTTTCCTCTTCCTCAAAATCATCCTCATAATCCCCATCATCAACATCATCAACGTTGATTTCAGGAGCTTTTTTATCTTCAGCGGGAAGTTCTGCCTGCTTACGTCTGCGACGAGGAACAGACTCAACCTCAACTTCATCATCAAAAAATTCACGTCTCATTTCTTCAGTATCCTCCTTTTCGGATGCCTCGGCTTTGACCGGAGTAATAACTATTGTAGGCTCCGGTTCAGGCATTTCTGCCTTTTCAGACCCCTGTGCCGAAATCTCCTCCTGTTTTTCCGTATCCTCATAAGTTTCCTCTTCGGCAGTTTCTTCCTTTATAATTTCCGTTACTGCTGCCTTGGTTTCAGCCTCATAAGTTTCATCTTCACTGACAAATTCTATAGGTGTTTTGGCAGATTTTTCATTTGTCACCTCTTCTTCCAAAGTTTCTTCTGCCTCATTGTTATTCTCTGTCTTTGGCAGTATGGAAGTCAGCTTATGT
>DBGCRA010000052.1:0-5517 GCA_048359195.1 Candidatus Gallispira sp. | reverse complement strand
AATAACCATAGTTGGCACACCACCGTCAACATGAGCTAAGAATGTACCGCCATAAGCCTTTGAATTAACATACTGAATACTCTTGTCAGCAAGGAAATTAAGACCGTCAAGGTTTTCATCATCAGCCTCAATAACTATATCCTTTTTAGCCTTATCAACCCATAATACCGTTTCAAATAAGTTTCTTGAACCATCCTGTATAAACTGACCTATAGAATGTAAATCAGTTGAGAAATTAGCGCTTACAGGGAAAATACCCTTTTGATCCTTGCCCTCTGACTCGGCATAAAGCTGCTTGTACCACTCACCAAACATAGTAAGTGACGGCTCATAGTTAGCAAGAATTTCAATACCCTTGCCCTTTCTGTATAATATATTTCTCAAAGCTGCATACTTTAAGCAATCATTATTCATAAGGTCGTCATTCTTATACTGTGTAGCAGCATCTGCCGCACCCTGCATTACAGCATCAACATCAATACCTGCCGCAGCCATAAGCAAAATACCGACAGGGGTTAAAACAGAAAATCTGCCACCGATGTCATCAGTAATTACAAATGTTTCATATCCCTCTTGGTCAGCAAGTGACTTTAAAGCACCTCTTGCCTTATCGGTTGTAGCAAAAATTCTTTCCTTAGCCCCCTCTTTTCCATACTTATCTTCAATCATCTTCTTGAAAATTCTGAAAGCAATAGCCGGTTCAGTAGTTGTTCCTGACTTAGAAATAACATTAATAGAGAAATCTCTGTCCCCAATCATTTCAATAATGTCACTTAAATAGTCAGAACTGATACTGTTGCCTACAAAGTAAATGTCAGGTAAGCCGGGATGCTTTTTATTGTTGTAATTGTTGCCGTTAATAAAGTCTAAAGCAGCTCTTCCGCCAAGATAAGAACCACCTATACCAATAACTACAAGAACTTCACTGTTAGACTGAATCTTCTTGGCTGCCGCCTTCATTCTTGCAAATTCTTCCTTGTCATAATCAAAAGGAAGATTAACCCAGCCAATAAAGTCATTGCCTGCGCCCTTGCCTGAATATAAAAGGTCACTTGCCATTTTAACAGCAGGCTCAATCTTAGGAAGCTCATCTTCTCTTACGAAATTCTTAATACCGTTTAATTTTAATGTAATGCCCATTTTATGTATACCTCCATATTATTTTATATTTTGATTATAACACAGCATTCATATATTTTCCATATATTTTTAAAAAAATTTCAATATTTTTTAGTAAATTTTTATACAAAAAATGATTACAATAAAAAACTGCCCTGAATTAACAGGACAGCTAAATTATAAAAATATAAATATTAAACAGGATAAACCTTATTGTCAACATCAGCTAAATTTGGATCAATACCAAACTTTTGAGCCTGTCTGAACTTAAAAAAGTCCAATGCCTGCTGAGGGAAAAGTGCATAGCTTAATACATCCTCTTCCTTTTCCTTATAATCTCTCATTTCAGCTTCAATCTTTTCAAGCTCAGGAGCAATATTATCGGCAGGTCTGCAGGTAATAGGCTCCTCATCACCTATAATTTTCTTTCTTATTTCCTCAGAAATAGGCACGGGAGTTCTGCCGTACATCCCCCTTACAATATCCTTTGTTTCCTTAGGCACCATCTTATATCTTTCGCCCATAATAACATTTAATACAGCCTGAGTACCCACAATCTGGCTTGATGGAGTTACAAGAGGAGGATATCCAAGGTCAGCTCTAACCTTAGGAATTTCCTTTAATACCTCATCATATTTATCCTCTGCATTAGCACCCTTTAACTGGCTAACAAGATTTGAAAGCATACCGCCCGGAACCTGATAAAGAAGAGTTGCAATATCAACTGCAAGCATTTTAGGACTTAAAAGACCGCTTTCAATAGCTTCTTCTCTGATTGGCTTAAAGTAATCGGAAATTTCCTTTAATAAGCTTTCATCAAGCCCTGTATCATATTCAGTGCCCTTTAAAGCAGCCACCATAACCTCTGTTGCAGGCTGTGCAGTACCCATACTAAGTGGTGACATATCAGTATCAATAATATCTGCCCCTGCCTCAATAGCCTTCATATAAGTCATTGCAGCCACACCGCTTGTATAATGACTGTGTACCTCTATAGGAAGGTCAATCTCTTCTTTGATAGCCTTAACAAGATCATAAGCGGGCTGTGGCAGCAAAAGACCTGCCATATCCTTAATACAAATTGAGTCTGCGCCTAAATCTCTGTAGCTCTTTGCAAGCTTTACATAATACTCAAGGGTATGAACATCACTTAAAGTATAGCTTATAGCAAGCTGAGCATGAGCACCGTTTTCTTTTTTAACGGCTTTAACTGCCGTTTCAAGATTTCTTGCATCATTAAGGGCATCAAATATTCTTAAAATATCAATACCGTTTTCAATACTCTTTCTTACAAAGGCATCTACAACATCATCAGCGTAATGTCTGTAGCCCAATATATTCTGACCTCTTAAAAGCATCTGTAACTTAGTGTTCTTAAAAGCAGAACGGAACTTTCTAAGTCTTTCCCAAGGATCTTCCTTTAAATATCTAAGACAGGAATCAAAGGTTGCTCCTCCCCATACTTCAAGGGCACCAAAACCAACCTTATCCATTTTATCTAAAACAGGAAGCATATCCTCTATTCTCATTCTTGTAGCAATTAATGACTGCTGACCATCTCTTAATGTGCAGTCACAAATTTTAATAGGCTTTGCCATAAAAAAACCTCCCTTTATCTGTAAAGTGATAAGAAAATACCTGATGCAATAGCTGAACCTATTACACCTGCAACATTAGGACCCATTGCGTGCATAAGCAGATAGTTGTTTGGATTTTCCTCCTGACCAACCTTCTGGGCAACTCTTGCAGCCATAGGAACTGCAGAAACGCCTGCCGCACCAATAAGAGGATTAACCTTACCTCCCGTAAACTTACACATAATCTTACCAAAAACCACACCTGCCGCAGTTGAAAAAGCAAAAGCAGCAAGACCAAGCAGCAAAATCTTAATTGTTTCAAACTGTAAAAACTGATCAGCTCTTGTTGTAGCGCCTACACTTACACCAATAAAAATACTTATAATGTACATTAACGCCTCTGACGCATGAGTTGCAAGCTTCTGAGTAACACCTGATTCTCTGAAAAGATTACCTAACATAAGCATACCTATAAGAGATGCAGTATCGGGCAAAATTAAAATTACAAGCATAGCAGTAATTATTGGAAAAAGAATTTTTTCTTTCTGTGATACAGTTCTTAACTGCTCCATCTTAATAGCCCTTTCCTCTTTTGTAGTCAAAGCCTTCATAATAGGAGGCTGAATAACAGGAATAAGAGCCATATATGAATAAGCCGCTACCGTTACTCTGGATAAAAGGTGAGGTGCAAGCTGAGTGGTTGTAAAAATTGCCGTAGGACCGTCAGCTCCGCCGATAATACCAATAGAAGCTGCTTCTTCCGGTGTAAAGCCCAAAGCAAGAGCACCTAAAAATGCAGCAAAAATACCAAACTGGGCAGCGGCACCAAGAAGTAAACTCTTAGGGTTTGCAATAAGAGGACCAAAGTCCGTCAAAGCACCTACACCCATAAAAATAAGAGGAGGGAATATTCCCAGCTCATCACCCTGGAATATATACCAAAGCAAGCCGCCGTTAGTAGTCGTTTCTCCCGTTATCTGCACAGGATAAAGCATACCGGATGCATTATCTATACCAATTACATTTATTAATTCCTTAACAGGCTCGTTCATAAGACCACTGTTTGGTAAATTTGCCAAAAGCATACCAAATGAAATAGGCAGCAGCAAAAGGGGCTCATACTTCTTTGCAATGGCAAGATACATAAAAAACAAAGAAATGGCAATCATTATAAGGAATTTATAATTATCTCCTACAAAAAACTGTGCAAAGCCTGAATTTGAAAAAAAACCAAGCACAGCATCTCCTAACATTTCAAACATATTTCATGCCTCCTAAGGGATTATTCAGCAACAGTAATAAGAACATCACCTGAATTAACAGCCTGACCCTTAGTTACATTGATTGAAGCAACCGTACCTGCTGCCGGAGTAACAATATCATTTTCCATCTTCATAGCCTCTAATACAACTACTACCTGGTTAGCAGCCACCTTGTCACCAACATTTACCTTAATATCAAGTATGTTTCCCGGCATTGGTGAAGTAACATTAGTTCCTGCTGCAGCAGTCGCAGGGGCTGCAGGTGCAGGAGCAGCAGCAGGAGCTGCGGCAGGTGTCGGTGCAGGAGCTGCAGCAGGAGCAGGAGCAGATACAGCTGCATTTCTGCCTAATTCCTCAACCTGAACATCATAGGTATTTCCGTTTACAGTAATTCTATAATTTTTCATTTTCAATTCCTCCTAAAACAAATTATTTTGCTGTTCATTAATTGCTTCCTTGTTCCAAGCACTGACTCTTTTCAATCTTCTTACCACAAGCTTATCAGGACTGATATTTCGACCCTTTGCCCTTTCACTTGCAGCAATAGCCGCGGTAATAACAGCTATTAATTCCATATCATCATTTATTTTATTTTCCTCAGTCTTAGTCACCTGAGAAGTATTTGTATTCACAGCGGGCTTATTCACAGCTTGCTTTTTACCCGCTTTACTTGTAACTGAACCAAAAAGAGATAATATTAAGCTAATGAATATAAGCACAATAAATACAGTGGATATTCCCAAAATTGTAACCATAAGACCTTCTGCTAACCAATCCATAATATCACCTCTTAGAATTCTATACTTGCATGCTTTTTAGCAACAGTATTTTCTCTCTTGGTCAACAGCATTTCAAGAGCAATTAAAATTCTCTTTCTGGTATTGGCAGGAATGATAACACCGTCAATATAACCATCAGCAGCAATCTGATAAGGTGTTGATATTTTATTATAATAGCTTTCCTTTAATCCTAACACCTTAGTGGCAGCTTTTTTATTTAAAAGTGCAATATCTGCTGAAGGCCATGCGTAAACAATATCCGCACCAATATGCTTTGAATTCATAATAAGATAAGCATTTCCAATACCGTTTCTTACAACAACATTAATCTTAGGCACAGTTGCATTGGCAAATGCAAATGCAAGCTTTGCACTATACTTTATAACATCACTCTGTTCATCAATGTGTAAATTGCTGTAACCCACAACATCCGTAAAGGTTACAATAGGAATGTTAAAAGCATCACAAATATTTACAAACTCCCCTGCCTTTTTAACTCCATCAATATCAAGACTGCCGCTGTTTGCAATAACACCTGTTGTAATGCCATCCAGTCTTATAAAGCCTGAAATAATATTTTCTGCATAATTTTCACTTACTTCCGTAAATTTAAAATTATCGGCAACAGAAGTAATAATAGCTCTCATATCAATTTCAGTAACATCATCTTCGGGAACTATTGAATTAAGAGACTCATCAATTCTGTTTAAATCATCATTAGCAGCAGCCACGCTGTAGTCATCCAAATTATTGGCAGGAAGCAGTTCTATAAGCTCCTGT
>DBGCRA010000051.1:0-29501 GCA_048359195.1 Candidatus Gallispira sp. | reverse complement strand
TTCCTGTCCTCGGTCGGGCAAAGCTCGACCTGCGGATTAAAGTCTGCGACGCTTTTTGAATTTTCGGTGTCGTGAAAAATTCAAATTTTTCTTAAAAATTAAGTTTATTGACAATCTGAGCCATTTTTATAAAAAATAGCAGTTATTATATTCCCATTTTTTATAGTTTGCCGACAATTAAATTTATTTACAATTTTGATAATTCTGATTGATATAATACTCTGTTATAAAAAAATTACCGACAGTCTTAAATCTGTCGGTAATTTTTTTATATTACATATTTAAATATATAAAAATCAGTCTTTCATTTCAATATGAACAGGCTTTAATTCCCAAATTTCATCAGCATATTCCTTAATAGTTCTGTCTGATGAGAACTTACCGCTGTGAGCAACATTTAAAATTGCCATCTTAGCCCACTTTTCCTTATCCTTGTAAACCTCGTCAACCTTCTTCTGTGCCTCGGCATAAGAAGCAAAGTCTTTAAGCACAAAGTATTCATCAGGTCTTGAACCGTTATATCCGTTAAGAAGAGCGTCATAAATTTCTCTGAACAACTCGGTATCATCATCAAGAGTACCGTTAATAAGCATATTTAATACGCCTCTTACGTCAGAGTTCATATTATAAATATCCCATGGGTTATAATCGTTTCTGCCATATTCAGCAATAACCTCATCAGAGTTCATACCAAATATAAAGATATTATCATCGCCAACCTCTTCACGAATTTCAACATTAGCACCGTCAAGAGTACCCATAGTTACGGCACCGTTAAGCATAAACTTCATATTTCCTGTACCTGAAGCCTCCTTAGATGCAGTGGAAATCTGTTCAGACACATCGGCAGCAGGAATAAGCTTTTCAGCTAAGCTTACTCTGTAGTTTTCCGCAAAAATAACCTTAATCTTGCCTTCAATAGTTTCATCGTTGTTTACCACATTAGCTACAGCATTTATAAGCTTTATAATAAGCTTAGCTCTTCTGTAGCCTGCAGCAGCCTTTGCACCAAAAATAAAAGTTCTTGGTACCATATCAAGTCCCGGATTAGCCTTTAACTTATTATAAAGACTCATAACATGGAGAATATTTAAAAGCTGTCTTTTATATTCGTGTAATCTCTTAACCTGAATATCATAAATTGAATCAGGATTAATTTCAATACCCATATTAGCCTTAAAGTAATCAGCTAAAGCTACCTTGTTAGCCTTCTTAATAGCTATAAACTTCTTTCTAAATTCCTTATCCTCAGCTAAAGGAGCAAGTTTTTCAAGCTCAGATAAGTTAGTATAGAATCCATCACCAATATATTCGGTAATTAACTTAGCCAATTCAGGGTTTGCATGACCGAGCCATCTTCTCTGAGTGATACCATTAGTCTTGTTATTAAACTTTTCAGGATAAATGTCATAGAAATCCTTTAATTCCTGATTTTTAAGAATTTCAGTATGAAGTGCGGCAACACCGTTTACGGAATGGCTGCCTACAATAGCTAACCATGCCATTCTAATCTGACCATCGGCAATAACAGCCATCTTTCTGATCTTTGCAGCGTCATTGCCATACTTTTCTATAAGCATTTCACAAAATCTTCTGTTAATTTCTTCAACAATCATATAAATACGAGGAAGCAATCTTGAGAAAAGCTCAATAGGCCACTTTTCAAGAGCCTCAGCCATAATAGTATGGTTAGTATATGCACAGCACTTTTTAGTAATTTCCCAAGCCTTATCCCAAGGTACATCATGCTCATCAACTAACAATCTCATAAGCTCAGCAACTGCAATACTTGGGTGAGTATCGTTTAACTGGAAAGCATACTTTTCAGGCAATAATGAAAAATCTGTGCCAAACTTCTTAACAAACTTATGCATAATTCTCTGTAATGTAGCTGATACAAAGAAATACTGCTGACGTAATCTTAATTCCTTACCTGCATAATGCTCATCAGCAGGATAAAGTACCTCTGTTAATGTCTTTGCAAGGTTTTCCTCCTCAACAGCCTTATGATAGTTACCTTCGTTAAAACTCTTAAGGTCAAACTTATTCTTTGCCTCGGCATCCCATAATCTTAAAGTATTTACAGTGTTGTTTCCATAACCAATTACAGGATAATCATAAGGAATAGCAATTACAGACTGATAGTTTTCCTGTTCAAACTTATACTGTCCGTCCTCCTGCTTAACAGCCTTTACATTGCCGCCAAACTTAACCTCAACCGCATACTCGGGACGCTTAACACCCCACATATCACCGTCCTGAAGCCAGTTGTCAGGAGCTTCAATCTGATAACCGTTTTCAATTCTCTGCTCAAATATACCGTAATGGTATCTTATACCACAGCCATAAGCAGGTAATTCAAGAGTAGAAAGTGAATCTAAGAAACAGGCAGCAAGTCTGCCTAAACCACCATTACCTAAGCCCGGATCTCTTTCAACCTCTTCAAGTAAATTGTAGTCAATATCTAATTCACTTAAAACCTCTTTAACATCACTAAGCATAGTCATATTAAGAATGGCATTGCCTAAAAATCTGCCCATAAGGAATTCCATTGAAAGGTAACAAACAATTTTGCAGCCCGTCTTGTCATAAGTTTCATGAGTTTCAAGCCACTTATCTGTTACATAATCTCTGATAGTAAATACAAGTGCCTCATAAAGCTGTTCCTTAGTTGCGGTTTCAATAGTCTTACGTGACAATGTCTTTACATTTGCCGCAAGCTTTTTCTTAAATTCTTCCTTGTTAATACGCATTTTAACATCTCCTTTTTATTAAATTTATTCTTCAGTGCCGGACTTTAATTTTTCAGCCTGCTCTGTTGTAATTAACGCATCCATTACTTCGTCCAAATCTCCATCGATAATAGAATCCAATCTGTGAAGTGTTAAACCAATTCTATGGTCTGTTACTCTACCCTGTGGATAGTTATAGGTTCTTATTCTTTCGTTTCTGTTACCTCTGCCTATCTGACTTTTTCTTTCAGCTGCAACCTCTGCGTGCTGTTTTTCCTGTTCAAGGTCATAAAGTTTACTCATTAATACCTTAAGAGCCTTTTCTTTATTCTTAATCTGACTTTTTTCATCCTGACAGGAAATAACAATTCCTGTTGGCATATGTGTAAGTCTTACTGCAGAATCTGTTGTATTTACACACTGACCACCATTACCTGATGCTCTGAACACATCAAATCGGCAGTCATTCATATCAAGTTTGACATCAACTTCTTCAACCTCAGGCAATACTGCAACGGAAGCTGTGGAAGTATGAATTCTTCCCCCTGATTCGGTAGTGGGTATTCTCTGTACTCTGTGTACACCGCTTTCATACTTTAATCTTGAATATGCACCCTGACCGTTAATCATAAATGAAATTTCTCTGAAACCACCTGCTTCGCATTCGTTAACACTCATTATTTCGGTTTTCCAGTGTCTTCTTTCAGCATACCTTGAATACATTCTGAAAAGGTCACCTGCGAAAATATTTGCTTCATCTCCGCCTGCACCGCCTCTGATTTCAACTATAACATTTTTTTCATCATTAGGGTCCTTTGGAAGCATAAGAATTTTTAATTCTTCCTTTAGCTCCTCAAGCCTTTTGTTGCCCTCGGCAAATTCTTCCTTAGCTAATGCTCTCATTTCCTCATCAGAATCACCAAGCATTTCCTTAGCCTCAGCAACAGTTTCTTCTGTTTCAATATACTCTCTGTATTTTTCAACAATAGGAGAAATATCGCTGTGCTCTTTCATAAGTTTTCGCCATTCCTCATTGTTGCTTATGACCTCAGGATCGTTTATTTTGTCCGAAAGGTCAATATATCTTTTCTCAATATCTGCTAATCTTTCAAGCATAATACCTTTCCTCCATCAATTTATATACTATGATAACATAACCTGTAACCAATTACAACCCTGTCAAGCCCTGCCAAATCCTTTTCAATGCTTATTTTATCAAAATTATAAGCATCAAGAAGACTTGACACAGCCTCACCCTGATTATAGCCAATTTCAAAAGCTATACTACCATTTTTATTCAAATATTTGCAGCAATCCTTAGTTATGCTTTTATAGAAATCAAGACCATCAACACCTCCGTCAAGAGCAAGCATAGGCTCATAATTCTTAACATCAGGCTCTAACGTCTTAATAACATCCTTTTCAATATAGGGCGGATTAGAAAGAATTAAATCAAATTTTTCATTAATATTTGAAAAAAGGTTACTATTAATAAATTGAACATTTACTCCGTTTTGCTCGGCATTTTCCTTTGCAACATTAATAGCCTCATTTGAAATATCAACTGCTGTAACTTTTGCATCTGTGTATTTTGCTACACTGACAGCAATAGCACCTGACCCTGTTCCTATATCCAACACCGATTTATATTTATTTTTATTTATCAGCTCAATAGCTTTTTCAACCAGAATTTCAGTATCACCACGAGGTATGAGCGTATTTTCATTAACCTTAAAATTCAAACCCATAAACTCACACACACCTAAAATATACTGCATAGGCATACGGTTTATTCTTTTAAGATACATTTCATTTATTTTACACTTTTCGTTTTCTGCAATAATTCTGTCAGGATAGGTCAATATTTGCACTCTTGTCATATCAAGCGCTCTGCCTACAATAAGCTGTGCGTCAAGGTATGCAGTGTCAATTCCTGCATTTACAAACTTTTCTTTTATATTATTAACAGCCTTTGCCACTGTCATCCTCCGGTTCCTCCTCTAAAACAGCTTTGAGCGAAGTTATAGCAACCTCAATCATACTGTCATCAGGCTCACTTGTTGTTATTAACTGCATTGCAATTCCGGGAAAGCTGACAATATTTACAAGTAAATTATCATGTCTGCCTGCCCATCTTATTACCTCATAGGATAAACCTGCAACAATAGGAAGCATAATAACTCTTAATAATATTCTTAACCATAAAATATTTGTTTTAATAAATATAAAAGCTACAATTATACTGACAATAAGCACAATTACCAAAAAGCTGGTGCCGCATCTTTTATGAAAACGAGTGCTTTTTCTGACATTTTCAACAGTCAGTTCCATATCACTTTCAAAACAATTAATTGTTTTGTGCTCTGCCCCATGATACATAAACACTCTTTTAATATCCTTCATTTGTGAAACAAGTATCATATAACCAAGGAAGATCAAAATTTTAATAATGCTTTCTATTGCACCTCTGACACCGGGATCGCCTCCTAAGAAACCATTAATCCACCCCCCAACAACAGTTGGCACAAATATAAACAAACCAATACAGAGAAGTATTGACACAAATACACTAAAATAAATCAGATAATCTGCAAGTTTATCACCAAACTTCTTTTCAAGCCACATTTCAAACTTGCTTTCTTTGTCATATTCAATATCGTCAAGTCCTGCAAGCTCAGCAGACTTCATTGTAACTTTCATACCCGTTACAAGAGAATCAATAAAGGCAACTACACCTCTGAAAATCGGCAAACCAAATATAAAACACTTGTCCTTGGCAGGTTTAAAAAAAGTCTTAACTGTTTTAATTTTTTGATCAGGTGTTCTGACAGATAATGAGTACATTTTTTTACCCTTCATCATAACACCTTCAATTACAGCCTGACCTCCTATTCCCTTACCCAAATTACAACTTTTTTTCTTCATATACACTCCTCCAACTATCTATACAAACTTAAATTCAAGCCTGCCATAGCATTATTCAACTCATTGTTAATTTTAGATGCCTTATCCAAAACAGACTTAATTTCTGCAGCAGCCTCGTCATAGCTAAGTTCATTATCTATCATACGGTCCACAAGCTCACAAAGCTCAATACCATTTTCAACAGCCTCTAATGATAATCTTTGAAGTTCCTCATATTCATCAGGAACTGTCATTTCCGATAAACCTGTATGTACATTGCTAAGGCTTACCTTTGCCCTTTCAGACTGATTTTTAAGAGTATTAACCATTTTGCTGTAATTTTTATCTGTCAAAGAATTTAAAGTACTGAATAATTTGTCGGCATCTTCAAGCTCATCGATAATTTCCATATATTCAACAACAAACTGATTTACATTATAAGTAACCTGTTCCTTTTGATTGCTGTTAATATAAACAGCCTTTGTAGGTGCATCCCATGTAACCGTTGCACCTGTACATTCCGCAACAGCTCTTAAAGGAATCATAAGAGAATCGTTTATAATCTGTGCAGGCACATCAAGCATATACGCACTGTCATTTACCTGCATACCCTTATGTCCGCTTCTCATGGTAATTGTTTGTATATCATTTGAAATAACACAAGACTTTGTTTTTGCATCCCAGCTTACATCGTATCCCATTTTTTCAAATATGCCCCTCAAAGGAATTAGAGTTCTTCTTTCAACAACTGTTGGCTGCTGATTTGGAAAAATTATAAGCTCACCGTTTAAAAAGACGCTAATTTTCTGTGTATTTTTTTCAGCGGCAGTTAACGGAACAGTAAATGCAGTTGATAGTCCAAGTATTAATGTGCACATATATATTAACACTTTTTTCATTATATCACTCCTTATCATAACATTTTATCATAAAATATAATTTTATTCAACAATTATTTGTAGTACACATTTTTTTTGGCGGCTTTTAACAAAAAATAAAAAGGAATAACCGGTTTTATGCAATATAAAAACAACCTCCGGCTAAGCCGGAGGCAAAATCATCTGTATTTTTGATATTTTTACATTAATTAAAAATATTTAATTGTTTAGGAAAATTATTAGCGTCCTTATCGGCATCATTTATAAAGTGTCCTGTTCCCGGAACTTTATTTGAACGATAATATTCAATATCTCCGGATGTAAATTCTTCCTTTGCTGTCATTTTGGAAAGCCTACTGTTTTTCTTAAGGGTATATACTGTTATTCCTGTAGTTGTCTTTGTTTGCTTTTCCGGAATAATTGAAGTATTTATAAGCATAGCCTTATCTGTATCTCTTACGAGCACTATGTCTTTATCCTCTTCAATATACATTGCCGCTACAAGAGGTATCTTACCGTTATAAGCATTAATAAGCTTCTTTCTCATAGTCTTTGTTTCATAAACTGACATATTTATCTTTGCAATTTTGCCGTTTTCATAAGCAAAAAGCATATATCCCTTATATTCGTTGCTTGGAGTAATGTACACAATTTTTTCATCACTGTCCATTGAAAGAACATTATTAAGATATTCACCTATATTGCTTGTCTTGCACTCAGGCAAATCATAACATTTGATTTTATACACATTCTGCTTGCTTGAAAACATAAGAATTTCTGTCTTATTGGTGGTTTCCAGAGTCTGTATAATTTCATCATTTTCCTTTAGTTTGTGTTCAGCGGAAACTCTCATTGATGCCTGCAAAGATACCTGCGTAATCTTCTTTAAATAATTTTCCTTTGTAAGGAACAATGTTAAAGGATAATCTTCAATAAAATCATCGGTATCTATATGCTTTATTTCGTGTTCATATATAATATCCGTTTTTCTGTCCTTGCCAAACTTCTTTGCTACTCTCTTTAAATCAGCTATTATAATTTTAAGTACTTTGCTTTCATGGTGAAGAATATCATCAAGCTCTGCAATTTCTCTCTTTAAATCATCAATAGCCTTTGTCTGTTTTAAAATATATTCTTTGTTAAGATTTCTAAGCTTAATTTCGGCTACAAACTCTGCCTGAATTTCATCAATACCAAAGCCCTTCATTAAATTGGGAATTACAAGACTTTCTTCTTCCGTTTCTCTAATTATTTTTATAGCCTTATCTATGTCAAGCAGTATTTTTTCAAGACCCTCAAGAAGATGAAGCCTGTCCTTTTTCTTATCTATATCATAAGCTGTCTGACGCTTAATGCAGGACATTCTGAAATCTATCCATTCATTGAGTATTTCTTTGATTCCCATTGTCCTCGGTGAGCCGTTTACAAGTATATTAAAATTACAGCTGAAACTGTCTGTAAGGGGCGTCATCTGATAAAGTTTTGTCATAAGCTTTTCGGGATCGGCACTTCTTTTTATATCAATGGCAATTTTTAGACCGTTTAAGTCGGTTTCATTTCTTACATCATTGATTTCCTTGATTTTATTCTGCTTAACCAGATCAATTATTTTTTCAATAATTGATTCAATATTGGTTGTATACGGTATTTCGTATATTTCTATAATGCCGTTTTTTTTGTCATAATTATACTTAGCTCTTACTTTAAAGCTGCCTCTGCCGGTGTCATATATTTTAGCCATTTCGTCGGCATTGTATATAAGCTCTCCACCTGTAGTAAAATCAGGACCCTTTAAATATTCCCTTAAGTCTATATCGGCATTTTTAATATATTGTATGGTAGCTTCACAAACCTCTCTCAGATTAAAGCTGCAAATTGTGCTTGCCATACCTACAGCTATACCTTTATTGGGTGTTACCAATACGTTTGGAAATGTTGTCGGAAATAATACAGGCTCCTTTAAAGTACCGTCATAATTATCTATAAAATCAACTGTATCTTTATCAATATCCTTAAAAATTTCAGTACATATACTGTCAAGTTTAACTTCTGTATACCTTGATGCAGCATAAGCCATTGCACTTGAAAACACCTTGCCAAAGTTACCCTTGCTGTCTATAAAAGGATGTAAAAGTGCGTCATTACCTCTTGTAAGTCTTACCATAGTGTCATATATAGTCTGATCGCCATGAGGATTAAGCTTCATTGTTTGTCCCACAACATTGGTAGACTTTGTTCTTGCACCATTCAAAAGTCCCATTTTATACATTGTGTAAAGGAGCTTTCTGTGTGCAGGCTTAAAACCATCAATTTCAGGAATAGCTCTGGACACAATTACACTCATTGCATAAGGCATATAATTAAGCTCAAGAGTATCTGTTATATGCTGCTCTGTATATTTTTTAGCCATAATTCCCCTCCTTAGCTTAATTCCGTTAAATCAATATACTTATAGCCCTCTGTTTCAATATGTTCCTTCCTGCCCTGTAAATTGTCACCAAGAAGCAGATCAAACACGTCAGAAGTCATCTTTGCATCTTCTGGCATAACCATTATAAGACGTCTTGTTTCAGGATTCATTGTTGTCTGCCACATCATTTCAGGCTCGTTTTCACCAAGACCCTTTGAACGCTGTATTTTGTAATTGCCCTTTATTTTTTTTGTAATATCAGCCTTTTCCTTTTCGGTATAGGCAAAATATGTTTTTTCATTTTTGCCGCTGCCTGTTGTAATTTCATATAAAGGAGATTCGGCAATAAAAACCTTGTGTTTATCAATAAGTGTCGGAACAAGTCTGTATATCATAGTCAGAACAAGAGTTCTTATCTGAAATCCGTCTACATCGGCATCCGTACATATTATAATCTTATCCCATCTTAAATTATTTATATCAAAGCTGTTTAAATCCTTGCTTGTGTTGTGTTTTGTTTTAATTTCGACACCACAGCCGATAACCTTTAAAAGGTCTGTTATAATATCAGATTTGAATATTCTGTCATAGTTTGCTTTAAGGCAATTAAGAATTTTACCTCTTATAGGCATAATTCCCTGAAATTCCGCATCTCTGCCAAGCATAACGGAACCGAGGGCAGAATCACCCTCAACAATATAAAGCTCACGCTTTGTAACATCCTTAGAACGGCAGTTGACAAATTTTTCAACCCTGTTGTTCATATCAATATTTCCCGTAAGCTTTTTCTTTATATTTACTCTTGTTTTTTCGGCAGTTTCCCTGCTCCTCTTGTTTACAAGAATTTGCTTTGCAATTTTATCTGCATCAGCCTTATTTTCAATAAAATAAATTTCAAGCTGTTTCTTTAAATAGTCAGTTAAAAATTCCTGTATAAATTTATTGGTTATGGATTTCTTAGTCTGATTTTCATAGCTTGTAACTGTAGAAAAACTGTTTATAATAAGAATCAAACTGTCCTCAACATCTGTAAATACAATTTTCTTTTCATTCTTATTATAAAGATTATTTGTTTTTAAATAGTTATCTATAGCAGATACAAAGGCTGATTTTACCGCCTTGTCAGGAGAACCGCCATATTCTAGATAGCTTGAATTATGATAGTATTCAAGGGAATTTACTTCATTGTTAAAGCAGAAAGCAAGCTCAAATTTCAGCTTATATTCTTCCTTATCCTCTCTGTCTTTTCCTTTACCCTCTCCTGAATAATACTGAATTTCAGTAAAGCCCTTTTCACCGGAAAGCTCAGCAATATAATCCTTTATGCCTTCAGGATAGCAAAAGGTATATTTTTGGGTTGTTTTTTCATCTATAAGTTCAAATGTAAGCCCTGCATTTACTATACACTGTCTTTTCAAAATATTCTGATAATATTCTATAGGTATGTTTATATCTGTAAATACCTCTCTGTCAGGCTTCCAGTGAATGGTTGAACCGGTCTTTTTTGAAGTTGTTTCTTCTTTTCTAAGTCCGCCTACATTTTCACCCTTTTCAAAATTAAGCTCATATTTATATCCATCTCTGAATATAGTAACCTCCATAAATTCCGAGCTGTATTGCGTTGAACAAAGTCCAAGACCATTTAAACCAAGACTGAATTCATAGTTGTCACCACTGTTGTTATTATACTTACCTCCTGCATACATTTCACAGAAAAGCAGCTCCCAGTTATATCTTTCCTCATTTGCGTTGTAATCAACAGGAATACCTCTGCCATGGTCACATACGGTTATATCATTATCAGTACCTAAAATAATTTCAATTTTATTACCAAAACCCTCTCTTGCCTCGTCAATAGCGTTAGAAAGAATTTCAAACACAGAGTGCTGACAGCCCTCAATACCATCAGAGCCAAAAATAACACTGGGACGAAGTCTGACTCTGTCAGCACCCTTTAAAGAGCTTATACTCTCATTTGTATATTCATTTTTTACTGTACTTTTTTTCATAAGACTCTTTCCTTTCCATATCCTAATAATATTAACCTATTCTTTCATCTTTTGTCAAGTCAAAAAATACCAACCCTAATTTATTACACCAATATATTATTATATCTTTTTATAAATTTTTAAAAAAATAAAAGGAAAGTTGGAATATTTGTTGAATATATAAATTATAAAACAACAATGAATATTATCATTGTTTATTATTGCCATATTTTAAATTCTATTTATAACTGGTATGGGAATAATGGAATGAAGAACAATTCTTCAATTTAATTTCAAGGAGGAGATTACTATGGTACAGATTTTAGCAGGTGAAAAAGGCGAAGGAAAGACAAAAAAGTTATTAGAAATGGCTAATAACGCAGCAAAAACAGGCAATGGATGTGTTGTATATATTGATGATGACAGCAGACATATTTATGACTTGGATCATGCAGTCAGATTTGTTGAGGTAGCTGAATTTCCGTTAGCTAACTACAGAGAGTTGATTGGATTTATTTATGGTATCCTTTCTCAAAACAGTGACATTGAAAAGATTTTTATTGACGGTATGTTTAAGATTGTTGAAAAACTTGACAGTGAAGATATTATTAAATTAGTAGCAAAACTTAAGGCTATCGGTGATAAGTACGGTATCGACTTTATTGCCGCAGCTAATACACTTCCTACAGATTTACCTAAGGAAATTGCTGATGTATTAATTTAATTACATAAATAATTTACAGCTCCCTTAATTGGGAGCTGTTTTTGTAAATAAAAAAGTTACGGGAAGATTTCTCCTCCCGTATAATACCATATTACAGGAAATTGTTACCATTATCCTGCGTTTTTACTGTTTTCGTGAGGCATAGCTTTTCTTACACTTCTTACTCTCTTAACCTTATCAGGGTTATAAACAAACTCAGGTGATTTTCCATCTGCAACGGTTTCCTCCGTTATAATACACTTTTCAATAGTATTATCAGACGGAACTGTATACATTACATCATTCATAAAGCTTTCAACAATAGCTCTAAGACCTCTTGCGCCTGTTTCCTGTTCAATTGCCTTTTTAGCTATAGCCTTTAAAGCCTCAGGTGTAAACTCAAGTTCAACACCATCTAATTTAAGCATATATTCAAACTGCTTTACAATAGCATTTTTAGGTTCTGTTAAAATTTTAATCAAAGCATCTTCATCAAGATTTTCCAAAGTTGCAACAACAGGCATTCTGCCTATAATTTCAGGTATAAGTCCAAACTTAACTAAGTCCTGGGGAAGAATATTTTTAAGAAGATTGCTGTGTTTAATATCTTCCTTACTCTTTACATCAGCACCAAAACCTATGACCTTTTTAGTTAATCTCTTATCTATAATTTTTTCAATACCTGCAAAAGCACCGCCTAATACAAACAAAATATTGGTTGTATCAATTTGTATAAATTCCTGATGTGGGTGCTTTCTTCCTCCCTGAGGCGGAACATTTGCAACAATACCTTCAAGTATTTTAAGAAGAGCCTGCTGTACACCCTCGCCGCTTACATCTCTTGTGATTGATGGATTATCTGATTTTCTTGCAATCTTATCAATCTCATCAATGTAAATTATACCTCGCTGTGCCTTTTCAATATCAAAGTCGGCAGCCTGTATAATCTTTAAAAGAATGTTTTCTACGTCTTCACCTACATAACCAGCTTCCGTGAGGCTGGTTGCATCTGCTATAGCAAAAGGAACATCCAAAAGCTTAGCCATAGTCTGAGCCAAAAGTGTCTTACCAACTCCTGTCGGACCTACTAAAAGAATATTACTCTTTTGTAATTCAACATCAATCCTGACATCCATAGCTGAAATTCTCTTGTAGTGGTTATAAACTGCTACAGACAAAACCTTTTTAGCATCATCCTGACCAATAACATATTCGTCAAGAACTTCTTTAATTTCAGCAGGTGTAGGCAAATCATCACTTAAATCAAAATTTTCGGTATCTGCATCAAATTCATCCTTTAATATATCCTGACATAAACCTATACATTCATTACAGATATATACGTGAGGTCCTGCTATAAGTTTTCTCACATCGTCCTGTGATTTACCACAAAATGAACACTTAATTTCTCCGTTTTTTGACGCCATCTTCTCTCTCCTTTATTGAGGCTTAGTTATAACTGAGTCAATAAGACCATATTTAACAGCTTCTTCTGCTGACATAAAGTTATCTCTTTCCGTATCAGCTTCTATAACATCAAGTGGCTTGCCTGTATTTTCAGAAAGCATTTTATTAAGCTTATCTCTAATTTTTAATATATATTCGGCATGGATTTTAATATCTGTTGCCTGACCCTTTGCACCGCCTAAAGGCTGATGAATCATAATCTCTGAATTAGGGAGAGCATATCTTTTGCCCTTTGCACCGCCTGCAAGAAGGAAAGCACCCATACTGGCTGCCATTCCCACACATATGGTGGATACATCAGGCTTAATATACTGCATTGTATCATATATGGCAAGACCTGCAGTAACTGAACCTCCGGGACTATTGATATATAAATTTATATCCTTATCAGGGTCATCAGCAGCAAGAAAAAGTAACTGGGCTACAACAAGGCTTGCTGTAGTATCATTAACCTCTTCACCCAAAAATATTATTCTGTCCTGTAAAAGTCTTGAATAAATATCATAGGATCTTTCTCCTCCTGCGGTTTTTTCAACAACAATAGGTACCAAACTCATCCATATACCTCCCAATAATTATAATTATGCTTCCTTAGCTGCTTCCTCTACAACCTTTAAAGCCTTCTGTCTGAGTATGTCTGACTTAACTGTGTTTACAAAATCCACACTCTTCATAATTTCATCAGCTTCCATATTGTAAGCCTTAGCAACCTTCTCAGCCTCAGTCTTAACGTCCTCATCAGTAACTTCAATATTTTCAGCTTTAGCAACAGCCTCAAGAGCTAATCTTGCCTGTACGTGCTTTTCAGACATTGGCTTATATGCTTCCTTCATAGAATCCATAGTCTGACCCATATACTGTAAATACATATCTAAGCTGATACCCTGCTGCTGCAGCTGGAATGCATATTCCTGAATCTTCATTTCAACGTCAGAATCAATCATAGCCTGCGGAACATCCATTTCGCAAACATCAACTAACTTGTTGATAAGCTCTTCTTCCTTTTCAGCTTCAATTCTCTTAATATTGGCAGCCAAAAGGTTACCGCAAATTTCGTTTCTGTAATCCTTAAGATTTTCGCATTCTGTAGTATCCTGAATAAATTCATCAGTTAATTCAGGAAGTTCCTTAACCTTAATGGCATTAACCTTAACTTCAAACTTAGCCGGCTTATTTGCCAGATCCTCCTGACCGTAGTTTTCAGGGAATGTTACATTAACAACTACGTCCTGACCGATTTCAGCACCGATTAACTGCTCCTCAAAGTTATCAATGAATGTATGAGAACCAATCTCTAAATCAAAATCCTTGCCCTCACCGCCTTCAAAAGCTACATCATCAACATAACCCTTAAAGTCTATAGTAGCAATATCGCCATTCTGAACGGCTCTGTCTGTTACATCTACAATTCTTGCAGCCTTTTCCTGCTCCTTCTTAAGCTCTGCATCAATATCCTTATCTGTTGGATTAGGATCCTTCTTAGTGAAAGTTAAACCCTTATATTCACCAAGCTTAACCTCAGGCTTAACCCATACTTCAGCAGTAAAAGAAACACCGTTTTCGTCAATAGCAGTAACATCAATTTCAGGCTTAGAAACAACATCAACATTATTTTCGGCAACAGCCTTGTCATAAGCCTCAGGTAAAACATAGTTTACGGCATCATCATAAAAAATAGCCTTGCCATACTGTGCTTCAATTAACTTTCTTGGAGCCTTGCCCTTTCTGAAACCCTGAATGCTGATTGAACCCTTGTTCTTATTATAAGAGTAGTCCATACCCTTTTCAAAAGTCTCTGCATCTACAGAAAAAGTAATTTTTACTTTATTCTTCTCCATATTTTCAACTGTGCTCATTAATATATCCTCCTTAAAACATAATTGCACTTCGTAACATTATAACACAACATTATTCAAAAATCCAGTATTATTTTCAAAAAATTTCCCTTTCTACATTATCAATAACTGCATCGGTATTTCTTTCTATATAATTGAGAACATTTTCTATAATTTCATCGGCGTGTTTTACCTCATTTGTAACACAGGAAAATCCTATAACAATAGACTTGTGAATATCCTGTCTGTCAATCTCTGCTATGGATATATTAAACTTATGCCTTGTTTTTTCAACAATGCTTTTAACAACCATTCTCTTTTCCTTTAAGGAACTGCACCATTCTGCCGTTAAATATATTACACAGCTTCCTATAATCATATTGCCACCTCCCAAATTATTACCACATATTTATACAATATACTATGTTTTACTATAATTCAACCACAATATTGAAAAAATTTTTAACTGAATTTTTATATTAACATAACAAAATACACCCTTGTTTTATCTTTGTTTAAGTGTTATACTGTATTCTAATTTATAATTTATTAAAATGAGGTGCTGACATTGGACTATAAAAAGCTGCTTAACATTGTTATGAGTATTGGTAATGAAATGCTTGTATGCGGTGCAGAGGTAAGCCGTGTTGAGGATACCATAACCAGAATATTCAAGGCTTATAATGCTGATGAAATTAATGTATTTACAATAACTTCATGCATTATAACAACCATTAAAGCAGATAATGAAATCTATACACAAACAAAAAGAATATTTAACTATAAAACAAATCTGGACAGGCTTGACAAGCTAAACAGTTTATCAAGATATATATGTAGAAATAAACCTGATATTCCATATATAGAAGAACAATTTGAAAACATTAAAAAAAGCAAAGTATATTCATCATTTTTTTATTGTTTTATATATGGTATTATAGCAATGTCACTTACGGCATATTTCGGCGGAGGTATTTTAGACAGTATTACTTCCGGAATTCTTGGTGTTTTTATGTATTTATTGGTATTAAAATCCAATTATTTTGATGCCAATATTACATTTATAACAATGATTATCGCCTTTATTATAGGAACTGCGGCAGTTATATTTGTTAAATTTAACTTAGGCAGTAATCTGGACAGTATAGTTATAGGCAACATAATGCTTATGATTCCGGGAGTAGCCATTACCAATTCAATAAGAGATATGATAAGCGGCGATACAATGTCAGGTCTTTTACGTTTTGTTGAAAGTATAATAAAAGCAACTGCCGTAACTCTTGGCTTTGTACTGGCCACATTTTATCTTGGAGGTATTATATTATGACGGGTTATGTTATCCAAACACTTATGGCAGGAATTGCCTCTGTGGGATTTGCCCTTCTTTACAATGTACAAGGAAAAAGGCTTATTATTCCGTTTGTAGGAGGTATAACAGGCTGGACATTGTACTTAATGCTAATGTTTTTAAATAATGAAATTTTGCAGTGCTTTATTGTCACAATGTTTTTATCACTTTATACCGAAACTGCTGCAAGAATTGTCAAAACTCCGACTGCAACATTTCTTGTGCCAAATATAATTATTTTAATTCCGGGAGGCTCTCTTTATTTTACAATAAGCAGTGTAATTCAGGGTAAATGGTTTAACTTTATATCAAAAGGCAAAGAAACTATCTTTATAGCCGGTGCCATTGCAGCAGGTATAATGATAGTTTCATCAATATTTAAAATAGTATATATAATTAAAGAAAAGTAATCAATACTTGTGATTTATATAGCTGTCAATTAATGATTTCTTCACTCCGTCACTGAAGCAATTTTCAGATTTAAGTCTGTTTAATATAGCTTCCGATGTTGAGTGAAGAATCATACCGCTTTCTTCAAGTATTATTTCAAAAAGCTTATTTTTAAGCTCCTTGCTTTTTACCTTTATAAAGTAGGAATTTACACCTCTGAAATCCAGAAGTTCAAGAATTTTCATTGTTGCCCCATCTTTTTTGTCATAATAATAGTTTACCTGTTCATTGTAAATATAGCAAAACTCTTTACTTGCATATCTTTTTGCCTCCATTGACGCATCCTTTGCCATTGCATTAAAAAACTGATAATTAAACAAGCCCTTTTCAACCGTATCAACTCTTTTAAAAGGCTCATCTTTTAATGCAAGAACAGCATCTAAATTTCTGTTAAGATACTCTTTTTTACTCAAGTCGCCTTTTGAATACTGATCAATTAACGTTTGTCTGTAGGCAAAATATTTTTGCAGTGCATTCATAGTCAACACTCCCATTTAGTTTATACTTAGCAAACAGCTGTAATCAGCTTATTTACTGCTCTTCCAATATTTACAGCTGGACTTTTAATATGTCATTCCCTATAATTAAAATATAAGGAGTGAACATAATGAATAATTTTCTCAATGTCTATAACAATGAAATATGTCCTACACTTAAAGCTCTTGACATTATAATAAAGGCTCACTACAACAATGTTGACATAAATGAATTAAGCAGTTTATTACATATAACCCCAAATGAAATTAATACAATATTAAGCTCAAAGCATATAAATAATATTTCATCTGATATTATACCCACTATTATGCTTAACGGCAGCAGTTATATTTGCAAAATTTTTAAAAAATCATTAAGCTATTATAACTGCACTACATACTCTCCAAAGGATATTGCATATATTTACAATATAGACAAAAGAAAGGTTGAAAAAGCCTTTAATGCTTTAAATATAACCGAAATATCAGAATCGAATTTTCCCCAATTATTCAAGCTTATTTAAAAAGTAATCCCTGTGCAGTCTTTTCAGCAGCCTCATCACCTGCTATGGCTCTTACAAGTTCAATACCAAATTCCATAGCTGTAGCAGGACCTTTTGATGTAATAATATTACCATCCCTTACTACGTTGGAGCTGCCGATTTCTGCTCCTCGGCACTGTTCTTCAAAACCGGGGTAACATACAGCCTTTTTACCCTTAAGTATTCCGTTTTCTCCTAAAACACCGGGAGATGCGCAAATTGCAGCCACAAACTTACCAAGTTCATTAAACTTCTTGCATACGGTTACAGTCTCCTTGCTTGCCATTAAATTGTTTCTTCCTACAAGTCCTCCGGGTAATACCACCATATCCACAACATCAAAATCAATGTCATATATTGTGCAGTCTGCCATAAAATCAATATTATGTGCACCTTTAACAATTTTATCTGTAGTTATTGATACACCCTTTGCATCAATTCCCGCCCTTCTCAATACATCTATCTGAGTTAACGCTTCAACTTCCTCGCAACCATTTGCTAAAAATACAACTACCATTAATAAAACCTCCCATTATTCATCATATTATGTTATAATTAATTATACTAGAATACAAATATTAATTCAAGAGGTGATAATAGTGAAAAGTAAAATTTATGAAATCGAAAGAAAGTTTTTGGTAAAAACTTTGCCTGAAGATATAGAAAACTATCCCCACCATGAAATTAAGCAGGGCTATATTTCAACAAATCCTACTATCAGAATAAGACAATGGGATGATAAATATATTCTTACTGTCAAAAGTTCAGGATTAATGAAGAAACAAGAGTATGAATTAGACATTTCTAAAGAACAGTTTGACAATTTATGGAACAAAGTGGAAGGTAACACAATAGAAAAAACAAGATATATTATTCCTCTTAAGGATAATTTAAAAGCTGAACTTGATATATATAAAGGTTTTTTGTCAGGCTTTATGAATATTGAGGTTGAGTTTTTATCGACACCGGATGCCATTATATTTGATCCACCCGACTGGTTTGGACAAGAAGTTACACAATTCCCCGAATACAGCAATTCATCTTTGTCGAAATTTGGAAAGCCGCAAAAATAGACAGTTTTTTCCTCTTGATTTTTATCAAAAAAGATACTATAATTTAATTATCTGGTAAATATTACCATTTTTACCAATAACAAATAATATTATATTTTTAGGAGGAATAAAAAAGATGAGTAAGGAAAAAATGACAGTATTGATTGCTGATGATAATAAGGATTTTTGTGATTGTCTTAGCAATTATATTGAAAAGCAGGAGGATATGGAAATCATAAGCATAGCCCATGACGGTCAGGAGGCTTATGATAAAATTGTAAAAAATTCGCCGGATATTGCTTTAATTGATGGCATTATGCCAAAGCTTGACGGAATCGGCGTACTCGAAAAGCTCCACAAGGAAAATAAGGCAAAAAATACAATGTGTATTATGCTTACAGCAATAACAGGTGAACAGATTACACAAAAGGCATTTACTTTGGGTGCTAAATATTATATTGCAAAGCCTTTTGATATGGATCTGCTTGTATCCAGAATAAGACAATTAAAGGAACCTGTTACTAAGAAAGGCGTATTAAATACAGGTCTTTGCTACAGCAATCAGAGTGATATTGATCTTGAAACAAGAGTAACAAATATTTTGCACGAAGTTGGTGTGCCTGCCCATATAAGAGGTTATCATTATATGAGAGAAGCTATAATTATGGCAATTAATGATATTGACGTACTTAATTATATCACAAAAGAATTATACCCTGCCATTGCAAAGAAATGCAATACAACCCCAAGCAGAGTTGAAAGAGCAATAAGACACGCTATTGAGGTTGCATGGAGCAGAGGCAAAGTTGATGCAATAGATTCATTATTTGGCTATACAGTATCAAACAATAAGGGCAAGCCTACAAACAGTGAATTTATTGCTTTAATAGCAGACAGATTAAGACTTGAAATAAAGGCATCTTAATTATAAAAAGGATGAGGTCTTTTTGAAAACCCCATCCTTTTTTATGTTTAAATTTATTATAATATAATATACTTAATAATAAACAATATTGATAAAATATACATCAATATACTTAACTTGCCCTTCTTGTTAGGATTAACAAGGTATAAAACAGTGTAAGAAATAATACCCATTGAAATACCTTCAGAAATACTTGAGAAGAATGGCATAGCTATCATACATATAAATGCAGGAATTGCTTCAAATGCATCATTAAAATCAATATTTGCAATATTCGTTACCATATAGAAACCTACTATAATAAGTGCAGGAGCAGTTGCAAATGATGGAATTGCAAGGAAAATTGGTGATAAGAACAATGCTGCCGCAAATAAAATTGCAGTAACCAAGGCTGTTAAACCGGTTCTTCCACCTTCAGTAACACCTGATGCACTTTCAATATAAGTAGTTGTAGTAGATGTACCAAGAACAGCACCTGCTGTTGTTGCAAAAGCATCGGCTAATAATGCACCCTTAATTCTAGGCAGATTGCCGTCTTTATCAAGAAGTCCCGCCTTTGAAGATACTCCAATAAGTGTACCGATTGTGTCAAAAAGGTCAACAAACAGGAAGGCAAAAACAACAACAATAAAGTTTACAGATAAAATACTGCTGAAATCAAGCTTACAGAATACAGGAGCAATACTTGGTATAGAAAGACCTGAGCTGAAATCAGGAAGCAAAGAATAAAAACCTGCGTCCATATTTGGTACATACAAACCAAAAAGCTGACATATAATTCCTAATACCCATGTAATAAGTATACCTAAAAGAATATTGCCCTTAACATTTTTTGCAACTAATACAGCAGTAATAATTGTACCAACAACTGCAAGCAATACAGTAATACCAACATCATGCATACCTACTGTTCCTGCAGCTAATCCATTAGCTGCAATATAGCCATCAACTGTAAATAAAGACAGTCCTCCCGTTACAATATTGGCATTTTGTAAACCTATAATGGCAATATACAAACCTATACCAACAGAAACTGCGGTTTTAAGTGTCATAGGAATTGCATTAAATATTGCAGTTCTTACATTTGTTAAAGATAAAAGAATAAAAATAATACCTTCAACGAAAACGGCTGTCAATGCTATTTCCCAAGAATAACCCATACCTAAAACAACGGTATAAGCAAAATAAGCATTAAGTCCCATACCGGGAGCCAAAGCAAATGGATAATTTGCCAATAACGCCATTAACAATGTACCAATAAAAGCAGCAATGGCTGTTGCAGTAAATACTGCCCCTCTATCCATTCCTGCATCTGCAAGGATACTGGGATTAACAGCAAGGATATATGCCATTGTCATAAAAATAGTGACACCTGCCAACACCTCAGTCTTAACATCAGTATTGTGTTCCTTTAGCTTAAAAAACTTTTCCAGCATAAAAAATACCTCCTAAAAAAATTTTAATTACTTAATAATTATATATATTATTTTGTCAAAGGTCAACATTTTTTTTGTTTTTTTTAACTTTTTCTTAATAATTTGATATACTGAATATAATTATATACAATATATTTTGTAGAAAATGTTCAATTAATATGCTCAATAGTCTTGATTTTTTTCTATAATTGATATATAATTAACTTATCCGAAGCAAATGGGAGCTTTCTCACAATTTGCGATAGATAAGTTATCGAATCTTTTATTCAGATACGCAGTATCTGCCTTACGCAGTAAGGTAAATCAAGGGACTTGATTTAAAATAAAAAGATGAGATATGAGTAACAACTTCCTGTAAGGTAGTTAGACAATTATTAGATAGATATTTAATTTACATAGAGGTGGTAAATATGATAAATGCAGCAACTAAAATTTTCAACAGGGTCTACCAGTCTTATTTAATGGGTGGCGACACCTATACCTACTACTATAAAACCGATGATGAAATGCAAATTCAGGAAATAAATGAAGCTATTAAGGAGCTTGAAAGTCACGGATTGATTGATATTATTCATCAGAGCGCCAAAAAAGCCCGTATGTGTATAACAACTGACGGTATAACATACGGAAATAATAATTATTAATAAAAACACCTGTCCGATTTTGGACAGGTAATTTTTATGCATTTTACCAATGTTGCCTATATATTAATAAACCCTTATAATAGAAGAAATTTCCTTAATCATAGCCATACCGTTAAATATGGCAAGGGCGTCTTTGAAATTTCTTTCAAGTACGGAATCGGTAATAACAACCAATTCGGCAATGCCGTCCTTCTTTGTTTTCTGTATAACTCTGTCAATACCCACATCAGTATTTCCAAGAACACTTGCCACACTTGCAAGAACACCGGGTCTGTCTTCAACCTGCATTCTCATAAAATACTTTGTTTCTGTATCATCTATTTTCTTAATATTTATATTCTTATAGCACGTACAGCCTATTCTGCCATTACAGTTAAACTGAATATTTCGTGCCACATCAATAATATCACCCATAATAGCACTTGCCGTAGGTAATTCGCCTGCACCTCTTCCCATAAACATTGCATCATCCACAGCATCACCGTGTACAAAAACGGCATTAAATGAATCATTAACCGAAGCAAGCGGATGGTTGCTTGGAATAAGCATAGGATGTACCTTTACTTCAATACCGGCATCTGTATTTTTAGCAACACCTAAAAGCTTAATATCACAATCCATATCCTTAGCATACTTAATATCCTTAGCAGTAATCTTTGTAATGCCCTCTGTATACACATCATCAAAAGTAACTCTTGTATTAAAGGCAATAGATGCCATAATAGCAATTTTTCTTCCTGCATCATAGCCTTCAATATCTGCTGTAGGATCAGCTTCGGCATAGCCTAAATCCTGAGCTATCTTTAAAGCCTCGTCAAAATCCATACCTTCCTTAGTCATTTTAGTAAGTATAAAGTTTGTTGTACCATTTACAATACCCATAATTTCAGATATATAGTTGCCTGCTAGACACTGCTTTAAAGGTCTTATAATAGGGATAGCTCCTGCAACAGCTGCCTCAAAGAGTATGTCGCAGCCGTTTTCCTTTGCAAGCTCCATAAGCTCGTGACCATTTTCAGCCATTAAATCCTTGTTTGCGGTTACAACGTGCTTGCCCCTTTTAAGAACCTCAGCAATATAAGTTTTTGCAGGCTCAATACCGCCCATAACTTCAACCACAATATTAATGCTTTCATCAGTTAATATGTCATTAAAATCATCAGTCAATAAAGAGCTGTCAATGCCTTCTCTTTTCTTATTCTTATTTCTAACAAGAATTTTGGCAATTTCCATATTGCCTCCAATCTTGTTAATCATTTCGTCCTTCTGCCTGTTTATAAGTTTATAAACACCTGTACCAACTGTACCTGCACCTAAAATAGCAACCTTTATATTGTTCATTTTTATTCTCCCTGTTAAAAATATTTAGTAATATGATAACATAAATTATACTTTAAATCAACACTTTAAAATCTATTACAATAAAAAAAGAGGCACCTTTACGGCACCTCTATGTATAAACATTACTTCAATTCACCTGTCTTTAACCAGTCCTGATCGTCGTAATCCTTATTTTCACCTACCATACCCCAAATAAATGTGTAAGCCTTAGTACCTACACCTGAGTGAATAGACCAGCTAGGAGAGATAACAGCAGACTCATTAGGCATAACAATATGTCTTGTTTCGTCAGGCTTACCCATCATATGGAATACAACATTATCATCATCCATATCAAAGTATAAATAAACCTCCATACGTCTTTCGTGTGTATGACATGGCATAGTGTTCCAGTTAGAACCCGGATCAAGCTTAGTTAAACCCATAGCTAACTGACAGCTGCCATATTCAACACCGTCTCTCTGAGATAATCTTGCAAATACCTCATCATGGATATACTGATTAATAGTTCTCTTGTTGCAATCTTCCAAAGAACCTAAAGGCTTATGATTGGCATCATCATAAGAAATCAAAACTGTAGGATAAGTCTTGTGTGCTGTTGCAGAATTCATATAAAACTTAGGCGGATTTTTAGGATCCTTAGCAGAGAAAGAAATTTCCTTAACACCCATACCAACATAAATAGCATCACCATTATTTACGGCATATTCCTTACCATCTACAGTAACAAAACCGTCACCGCCAATATTAATAGTACCAAGCTCTCTTCTCTGTAAGAAGTACTCAGCAGCTAATTCCTTACTGCCTTCAAGCCTTAAAGGTTCATTTGTAGGAGTAATACCGCCAAAAATAATTCTATCATTGTGGCTGTAAACAAGCTTCATTTCGCCCGGGACAAAAACCTTTTCAACTAAAAAATGCTTTCTTAAAGTTTCTGTATCATAATGTTTAACATCATCATAGTGATTAGAATATCTTACTTCTAAATTCATATTAATATTACCTCCATATATTTGTAAAAAGGCTGAAGGCTTAAAGCCCTCAGCCTTAGTGAAATTATTATTAAAGATTAATTTTACAAATTATCTCTGAACTCTACCTGAACCATCGTTAGATTCAACTTCAGCTCTTGTAACAAGGTTGAAGTCACCGGGGATAGTATGCTTAAGAGCAGATGCAGAAACAGCAAAGTTAAGAGCTGCCTTCATATCCTTACCATCCATAAGACCGCAGATTAAACCACCTGCAAAAGAGTCGCCGCCGCCAACTCTGTCTACGATAGGCATAATGTCAAATCTGTTAGATCTGTAGAACTCTCTTGTCTTACCATCCATAATACAAGCAGACCAACCATTGTGAGAAGCAGAGAATGACTCTCTTAAAGAAGAGATAACATACTTAAAGTTGAACTTGTCGCACATCTGGTTGAAAATATCCTGATAACCAGCCATTTCAAGCTCACCTGAAGTTACATCAGTGTTACCAGGCTTGAAACCAAGAACCTTTTCAGCATCCTCTTCGTTACCAATACAAACATCAACATACTGCATTAAGTTAGTCATAACCTTCTGAGCCTTTTCAGATGACCATAATTTCTTTCTGAAGTTAAGGTCACAAGAAACTGTAACACCCTTAGCCTTAGCAGCCTTACAAGCAGCTTCAGTAACTTCAGCAGCAATATCAGATACGGCTGGAGTAATTCCTGTAAAGTGGAACCAGTCAGCACCCTCGAAAATCTCATCAAAGTCAAATAAATCAGCAGTAGCAGTTGAGATAGAAGAATGAGCTCTATCATAAACTACATTTGATGCTCTCATAGAAGCACCTGTCTCTAAATAGTAAATACCAAGTCTTTCACCGCTCTTAACGATGTGCTTAGTTTCAACACCGTACTTTCTTAAAGCAGCGATTGCACAAACACCAATTGGGTTGTCAGGTACAGCAGTAACGAACTCTGCCTCGTGACCATAGTTTGCTAAAGATACAGCTACGTTAGCCTCGCCGCCGCCGTAGTTAATATCAAACTCATCAGCCTGAATAAATCTTTCATTATTTGGTGTAGATAATCTTAACATAATCTCACCCATTGTAACTATCTTGCCCATTGGAAAATCCTCCTTAGAATTAATAAATTTTATTATGTATTTTATACATAATTTCTATAGTTAAATTATAACACACCATTTCCAAATTTTCAATAGTTCTTTTACATTTTTTACAGTAATATTTCAGCAATGTTTCAGCAAACTATTGAAACTTTTTCCAGTATTCATCTACTGTATTATTTTCCAATGCCTCAAGATAAGAATCAGCTATGTCAAATATTTCGCTTTCATCACCAATCAAAAACTTTGCCTTATCTCCACTGCCTGCAACATTTTCCTTTTTGCAAGGACTTTCAAGCCACTTTTTGAAATCAGCCTCCCACTTGTCAGCGCCTTCTTCGCCTATTTCGTCGTAACATAACATTTCTTCCTTTACTTCATATATAAAATCATCAATGTTCATTCTAATCATTTACTTTACCTCCAAAAAGTTTCAATCCAAAATAATCATATCCCATTTTAGTTACAACTCTACCCCTTGGCGTCCTCTTTATAAAGCCCTGCTGAATAAGATAAGGCTCATAAACATCTTCAATTGTTTCAGCCTCCTCACCAATAGATACAGCAAGAGTTTCAACACCCACAGGACCGCCGTCAAATTTCTCAATCATACACAATAAAAGCTTTTTATCAATAAGGTCAAGTCCGTTTTTATCAACCTCTAATATGTCCAGACTAACTTTAGCCACGTCCTCACTGATAATGCCGTCATACTTAACCTGGGCAAAATCTCTTACACGCTTTAATAATCTATTAGCTATTCTTGGTGTACCTCTCGAACGTCTTGCAATTTCAACAGCACCCTTTTCATCAATTTCTATATTCAAAACCCTAGCCGAACGCATAACTATTGTAGAAAGCTCCTCAGGAGTATACAATTCAAGTCTGTTTATAACACCAAATCTGTCCCTTAAAGGTGCAGTCAAAAGACCAATCCTTGTAGTTGCGCCAATTAATGTAAACCTAGGCAAATCAATCCTAATACTTTTGGCATCAGCACCCTTACCAATTACAATATCGAGAACAAAATCCTCCATTGCAGGATAAAGCACTTCTTCAATTAGTCTGTTTACTCTGTGGATTTCATCAATAAATAAAATATCGCCCTCATTAAGGTTGTTTAATATGGCAGCCATATCTCCCGGTCTTTCAATGGCAGGACCTGATGTTGTCCTAATATTTGCATTCATTTCATTTGCAATAATATTTGAAAGAGTGGTTTTTCCAAGTCCCGGAGGTCCGTACAAAAGTACATGGTCGAGAGCTTCTCCTCTCTGCTTTGCAGCTTCAATATAAACCCTCATATTTTCCTTAACCTTTTCCTGTCCGATATAAGAATCAAGAGTTATGGGTCTCAAACTTTCTTCGGTATTAAAATCTTCTTCTCTAACATCAGGAGTAATCATTCTGTCCCCTGTATTTAAAATCTTCTTACGTTCCATATTCTACTCCTAAAGCAGCTTTAATGCGGCACTTATTATTTTTGCACTGTCCATATCTGATGTGTACACGCTTTCAACAGCCTTTGCAGCTTCAATTTTTGTAAAGCCAAGGGCAACAAGTCCAGCAATGGCATCATTTTTTTCATCTTTGTTTTCAGTAAATGTATCAGCACTAATGGTAATATTCTCCCTGTCTGCACCAAAGGTACTTATTTTATCCTTTAATTTAAGAATAATCATTTCAGCAGTTTTTTTACCTATACCCTTACCGACGCATAAAGCCTTTGAATCCTGACAGCTTATGGCAAGTAAAATATCTGACGGCGTAAGATCCGATAATATAGCAAGAGCTCCCTTTGGACCTACACCATTTACCGTAATAAGAAGGTTAAACATATTAAGCTCCTCCATACTCAAGAAACCGTAAAGCTGTAATGAATCCTCTTTAACATCCATATATGTAAATACTTTAACTTCATTATTTATGTGAGGCAGTTTGTATGTTGTTTTGGCAGAAACAAAAATATTGTAGCCTATGCCGCAATTGTCAACAATAATACTGTTTTCCCCTATATAAACCAATTCTCCCTTAATATAACTAATCATATAAATCTCCAATCAATAAACATTTGTTCGGTTTATATTATTATACTATTTTAAAATATTCATGTCAACAATTACCTTAGTTCCTTTTTAAAATTCAACTGTTTTCTTCCTTCTCCATACCCGCATTTCTTATAAAAGCTATGAGCTTCTGTTCTCTTTTCACCTGAAACAAGTCTTATTATATTTACATTCTCTGACTTAGCCCAGCTTTCAACCTGTTCAATAAGAAGTGCACCTATCCCCTGTCTTTTATACTCATTGGCAACTGCTATACCCATAATATTTTTCATTGAAGGAGCATATATAACATCATAATCATTTGCATGAATATATCCAACAACCCTGCTGTCTATTTCGGCAACAAAAATTTTATCATGTTTGTTCAATAATATATTTTCTAACTTTTCTTTTGTTTTATTTAACGGATAATCATATCCCATTTCATTTTTATTTAATTCATAAATTGCTATGCAATCCTTTAAAATGCACTCTCTGATTTCTATCATATTATCCCTCCTTAAGCATTAAATTTACTAATATTCATTTAAAAACTTTTGCAGTAAATCTGCCAACTTTCCAATATGAAGTCCATCTACAAATGAATGATGTACTTGAACAGAAAAAGGTAAAACTATTTTTCCATCTCTTTCAAAATATTTTCCCCGGTCAAACAAAGATGTTGAATTAAATGTCCTGTAAAGTATTCCCTTTGTTCACTTGCGGTTTTGATGCTAAAATTTCTTATCTTTAAATTTATTTCATAGTAACAAATTTTTTATCTTCCGTTATGTTTCCATATAAAAACTTAAAACAATAAGCATTAAGTCTGCTGTTCGCCTCACTTAAACTTTCAAAGCTGTCAGCCTCGACAACACTTCTCAAATCATCTGTATAATACTGTGCAATATCCTTAACCATTTCCTCCATATCAAAATAATGAGCATTAATACTCAATGTAACACCATATTCCGGATTTGACATTTCTTTGATTTCAGCATTTGAATATAATTTATTTTCAGCATAAGTTTTACACTTATATAAGGCTTCTGTCAATATTTTAATATATTCTTCATCTGCTTTTGTTTTTGAAAGTGATTTCCAATCATTGGTTATATTGTCAATATTCAAAGCACCTGTTTCATAATTATTTTCATATTTGGTAATAATACTGTTAAATGTTTTTTCGCAAGCAGCTTTTAACTCAGGGGTTATATCGGAAAAATCCTCATTAATTTTTTCTGCCGCTCTGTCTTTGTGTACAGAAAACTCTCTGCCGGCAGAGCTTATATCACAATTAATAACCTGAATATATTCACCCTTTGTCAATTTAATACTAATACTATCCTTAACATAATATCCACGATTATCTTTTTCTAAACCGCTTCCGTCAATCTTAACAAAACCAAAGTTGTGTCCCTCAGCCTTTTTAAATGTATAGCTACCTGTAGGTATATCAGTGCCTACTCTAAATGTACCGTTGTAGCTTGTATCAAGCATTTTAACCTCACTGCTCGGCACAACATAAACATTATTACAACTAAAGCCGCTTGTATTGCTGCCAATATAAAGTATTGGATTATAATAATTATTTTTTTTGAGATTTAAAATAGAATTACCTTCAAATACCGATTGACCCTGTAACATAACCCCTTTACCTACAAAGTAAGACTCATTATTATTAAGATAGCCAATATCTCCTTCAGCAAAAACTATATATTCGCCCTCAGGTATATCTTGTCCAATAATATATTTGCCTTCCTTATAAACTGTTTTATAATTTACGCTTGTTGTTGTTTCTGATATAGTTGTAGCTTCCGTTGTAACTTCCGTTGTCGTTTCACCGGTCAAATTTGTTGTTTCGGCAGTTATATCAACTGTTTCCACAATTACTGTTTTTGTATCATTTTCCCACTTGACTTGGCAGCCTAAACCTTCGCTAACGGCTCTTACAGGCACCATTGTTCTTCCATTAATAATAGAAGCAGGCACATCAAGCTTTCTTTCTTCACCATTTACATAATATGTATCACTGTCAATTTGCATATTTATAACACAATCAGCCTTTTGAGCTTCAATACTTTTTTCTTCACCATTCCATTTAACCTCTGTACCTAAAGCCTCAAATATAGCCCTAAGCGGAACAAGAGTTCTTCCATCAATTATCTGAGGCGGAGCATCTGTTTCAATAGTTTTTCCGTTTACATTTATGGCAATTTA
>DBGCRA010000050.1:0-14642 GCA_048359195.1 Candidatus Gallispira sp. | reverse complement strand
GGTGCAGAAATGCTTGTTATGGGAGGAATAGCAGAAAATACTGTAGCTGCCCGTGAAATGCTTGAAGAAAACATAAGAAATCTCAAGGGACTTTATAAGTTTTCAGAGCTTATAAGCTTGCAGGGAGGTATACCGGCAGTAATAAACAATTACTCACTTTTTCCCCAAAGGATGTGTAAATCTGCTCTTGTATCCGATAAAGAAGGCTATATATCTGAAATTGATGCCCTTTTAATAGGTCAGGCGGCATCTGAAACAGGTGCAGGCAGAAAAACCAAGGATTCGCCTATTGACTATGGTGCAGGTATTATGCTTAAAAAGAGAGTGGGTGACAAAGTTGCAAAAGGCGAAATACTTGCAAGAATTTTCGCCGACAATAATAAAATGTGCGAAAATGCTACAGTCATTATAAATAATGCTATTAAAATTTCCGATGATGAACCTGTTAAAAAACCTCTTATTTATGAAATTATAAGATAATTTGCAGCATAGGGCTAAAACCCTATGCTGTTCTTTTTTCAAGCTCACACACCAAAACAGGCACAACACTAAGTCCCATTACAGCAAGCCACTGCAAAGCATTTAAAGGAGCAGTGCCGAATATTTTTCTCATAACATCGGGTTCAACAACGAGCCACTGCAAAAATATTCCCAGAAAAAGTGCTCCCACAAGATAAATATTATCAAATACATTTATTTTAATAAGACTTTCTCTGCTTTTCATATTAAAAGCGTGAACAAGCTGTGAAATACTTAAAACACAAAAACACATAGTTCTGCCTATATCCTGACTGCCAAAAATAACCTTACCCAAAGCAAAGGCAACAAGAGCAAGAGCACCTATCATAAAGCCCTCAAGAATAATTCCAAGCCACATATTTTTTTCTTCACGTCTTCCTGACATAATATTTTTGTCAACAGTATCAACACCAAGGGCAACGGCAGGAAGACTGTCCGTAACAAGATTTACCCACAAAAGCTGAACAGGCAAAAGAGGAACACTAAAACCCATAACCACGGCAAGAAAAATAACAAGTATTTCGCCTATATTTGATGAAAGGAGGAAATGTATAACCTTAAGTATATTCTCATATATGCCTCTGCCTTCCTTTATTGCCGATGCTATTGTGTTGAAATTATCATCAGCAAGAACAATATCACTTGCCTGCCTTGCCACCTCTGTGCCCTTTCCACCCATAGCACAGCCTATATCGGCGAGCTTAATAGAAGGTGCATCATTTATGCCGTCACCGGCAAAGGCAACAATTTCACCCTGCTTTTTAAGAGCGTTTACTATTCTGTATTTATCCTCGGGAGTAACTCTTGCAAATACCGAACATTCTCTTACCTTTTTATCCAGTTCGTCATTATCCATTCTGCTCATTTCAATGCCGGTCACAACATCGGAGAAAATTCCAATATCTGATGCAACAGCCTTAGCTGTAATACCGTTATCTCCGGTTATCATAAGGGTTCTTATTCCTGCTCTGCTGCATATTTCAACAGAATTTTTAACTCCCTGTCTTGGTTTGTCCTGTAATGCAATTAAGCCTACAAATGTAAATTCCCTTTCATCTTTTACTATAGTTGACGAAACTCTTTTTGCAACAGCCATTACCCTTAATCCCTTTGAGGCAAGGCTGTCAGCTTTTTTAAGTATTTCATTCTTGTTTGCTCTTCGGCATATATTTACTACTTCCTCACCGGCTCCCTTGCATATGGCAAGATAATCATTGCCTGACTTATGTACGGTTGTCATTCGCCTTCTTTCGGATGAAAAGGGAATTTCATATACTCTTGGCATATTATTTTCAATATCACTTTTTTTAATTCCCCTATCAGCTGCCCCTCTTACAATACCAACCTCTGTTGCTTCCCCATTTTCCTCGTCAGCATCGCAGCAAAGACAAGCAAGCCTTACCGCCTCATCATTGTCAGCATATACAAGTGTCATTTTATTTTCCGTAATTGTACCGGTTTTATCACTGCATATAACCGTTGCATTTCCCAATGCCTCAACAGCAGACAGCTTTTTTACAATGGCATTTTTATTAGCCATTTTCTGCACACCTATAGCAAGTACAATGGTAACAACTGCCGTAAGCCCCTCAGGAATTGCTGCAACGGCCAAGCTAACTGCTGTCATAAACATCTTAAAAACAGACAGTCCTCTGAACACTCCTATACCAAATATAATAACACAAATTAAAATAGCTCCTATACCAAGCTGTCTGCCTAATATATTAAGCTTTTTCTGCAAAGGAGTTTCATCATCACTTGTTTTAAGCATATCTGAAATTCTGCCCATTTCAGTGTTAACTCCAACATTGGTAACAACTGCCCTTGCCCTGCCCTGAACAATGCTTGTACCCATATACAGCATATTTTTTCTTTCAGCAAGAGGAGTATCTTCATTAAGCTCACATTCCGCCTTGTCAACACCTGCCGCCTCACCGGTCAGAAGGGATTCATCAGCCTTTAATGCAATTTCCTCAATAATTCTGCAGTCAGCAGGCACAATATCACCTGCTTCCAGCAGTATAACATCCCCTCTTACAATATTTTCCGTATTGATTTTTATTTCAATACCCTCTCTTATAACTCTTGCTTCAGGTACTGTCATTTTTTTTAGGGCATCAAGGGCATTGTCTGCTCTCCACTCCTGAATAGTTCCTATAATTGCATTAAAAGTAATAATAACACCAATTACAATACTGTCTACAAATTCTCTGCCCCCTGAATATATTTCAGCCAAAGCACTTATAACTGCGGCAGCAATAAGAATAAGTACCATAAAATCTTTGAATTGATTTAAAAACTTTATAATAACAGGGGTATGCTTTTCGGAAGAGAGTATATTCTTCCCCTCAGTCTTAATCCGCTGTTCAGCCGTTTTATTGTCAAGACCGTCATTTATGCTTGTCTTTAAAAACCTGATGACTTGTCTTATATTTTCACAATAGTATTTCATATTCTTCCTCCTCAAAAGATATTCTTACTAAACTATATGCGAACAAGCACAAAACTATAACCCATTCATATTTTAAAAAGAGGTGGAAATTATGATTGAAATACTGTCACTTTCCGTTATACTTTCACTTGACGCCCTTACATTCGGGTTCAGCTACGGTGTAAATAAAATTAAACTTCCTTTTAAATCCGCATTTATAATTACAGCCACAGGTCTTATAATTATAACCGGGGCAATGAATATGGGAGAGCTTATGTACAAATATATACCAATGGCAAAATTTATAGGAGGCATAATATTAATAATAATGGGAATATTCCTTGCTGCTGATTTCAGGGATAAGGGAGGAGTAAAGTCAATGCTCCAAAAGCCCGAATCAACAGATATAAACCATAACGGTAATATTGAATCAGGAGAAGCAATGGCTATAGGTACGGCACTGTCAATAGATTCGGCAGCAGTAGTTATGGGTACTGCATATCTTGGTATTGCCTTGCCCATAGGTATAATGCTTATGCAGATTTTATTTATGATATTGGGCTTAAAGGCAGGCAAAAAAATTAAGCCCTGTATTAAAAGCAAATATATTGCATTAATATCAGGACTTATTATTGTTGTTATGGGATTTAGGCAATTTATGTAAAATTAGTGTTTATTTCACCAAAGGTGAAATAAACACTAATTTACCTAATTAAATATTGCCAAAATTCCTCCCCCTGACTCAACCTCATCATCAGGAGTAATTTCTTCATCAGTAGTTATTTCTGTTTCTTCTTCAGTTACATCTGTTTCTTCTTCATTTTTATTTCTATCACCGAAAATATCAAAAATACTCTTATTCTCATCAGGCAAAGCCTCTGTTGAAATTTCACTTTCTCTATCCTTCTCCTTTTCAACGCCCTTTTTAATAGACATTACCTCATAGGCAATAACTGCACAGCTTATAAGCATAACGGCAATTATAACATAAATAAGCGTTTTAAGCCAAAAACTCCTCTGTTTATAAAAGTCATTTTTAGGCTTTTCATTAGTTGAGTATCTTTCCCATTTTCTCTTTGTTGACTTATCCTTAATTTCGTCATAAAAGCTTTCAACATCAGGTGTTCTGTTCTCTGCCTTGATGTTTAAGGCATTCATAATAGCATTACATACTCCCGGTTTTAATGTAACACCCTTTACCTCTGATATTGGAATAAGTGTGTCCTGTCTGCTTCTTGAAGCGGCAGTAACAGGTATTTCACCTGTAATAAGCTCATAAAATACAGCCGCTGTGGAATAAACATCAACCGCTATAGTAAGTTTTTCTCCTGTTATATACTGTTCCGCAGGAGAATAACCCTCATTGGTATAAACAGGCATAATTCTTGACATATATCCACAGAAACTAAAGTCTGTAAGAACAATGGAGCTGTTTTCATCAATAATTACCGTATCCGGAGTAATGTTGCCGTGAATAATGCCAATGTCATGTATAGGCTTGAGAGCTTTTAAAACTGCTGCAATAACACGTCTTGCATACTCATCTGTAATTTCATAATCATCATCTATAATCTCTGCAAGAGAAGTACCTTTTACAATTTTTCTTACAACATAATATGTATTGTTTTCATCAAATCCGTCAATAACATCGGTACAGTCAATATTAATCAGGTCATTGCACTCATCAGCAAAGGCCTTTAAACCTGCATAATATTTATCCTCCGCATCTCCGCTTTTAGTGAGAATAGACTTCTCACCCCTGTTTCTGCTTGCAAAATTATTAGGCAAAAATTCATTTATATAAACTTTTTTATTCTCGTCATTATCCCATCCAATATATGTAACAAAAATACTGTTTACATCTACAGCATTTCCTACCATATACCTGTCATCAAGCAAAGTTCCTGGATAAAGATGCTTGAAATTATCAGGCTCTGTTGTATATTCAGTATTGCAGAATGGACAGATATCAAGTTTTTCATCAAATTCCTTCATACAACTCATACATCTTTTCATAAACTCACCTCCATTAAAACTTTATTATATCATTTTTGAAATATATTGCAATATTTTTTTTAATATTCCAAAAATATATTTTTATTTACAAAATATTTACAATTAAATTTCTTAAATTTTCTTTACAAATTTATGAAAATATTGTATACTTAGTTTAAGTTAAATTTATGTAAACTATATTTGATTTTGGTTTGTATTAATTTGCCAAACTCTATTATTCATATACAACTCTCCAGACAAAAGACAGCTCTCTCCACGCTGTCTTTTGTCACGTTCGGGAAAGTTTTACAAAAAGGCTCTCACAAGAGAGCCTTAAAAATTTCAATTAATCACGGTTATGTACGTGAATATTCAGATTTTCATATCCGTTTTCTTTACAGGTATTAATAATTTCAGTATTTGCAACATTTACATTCTTATCAAATACCTTTCGGCTGTCAATAAGGTCATACTGGCGCATAGGACCATTTACACAGCCACCCTCGCAAGCCATACCTTCAATAATATCCTCCTGAAGTCTGCCAAGCTTTAACATCTGTAAAGCAACCTTACATTCGGCAGCACCATTACATACCTTAACCCTTGGCTTATTTTCAATACCCTTTTCTTCAACAACCTTTAATACGGCAGCAGATACACCACCACTTCTTGCAAAGCCCTTACCATAGCGTGTAGCAAGCTGGTCACCGTCCTCATAAGCTGTTGGATCAATATTTTTAACCGCAAACATTGCATTAAGTTCATCAAGAGTCATTGCTGCACTAATCTCACCCATATATCTTGAAACAACTTCATTCTTCTTTGCAATACAAGGTCCTATAAACACAACCTCTGCTTCAGAATCCATAGCTCTTATAGCCTTAGCAGATGCAATCATAGGTGAACCTGTTGTTGAAACCTTATCCTTAACCTCAGGATAGTGCTTCATTACCATATTGTAAAAGGCAGGACAGCAGGATGTAGTCATCTTATTGCCCTTTTCAACATTTTCAATTAACTCTTCTGCCTCTCTCCAAGCAACAGCGTCACCGCCTAAGGCAACCTCATAGCAATCCTTAAAGCCTAAATCAACAATGGCCTTTTTAAGCTGAGGAATAGTCGCAGTGCCAAACTGACCCTCAATAGAAGGTGCAATCATTGCATAAGTATGTTCAGGATTACTTCTGATTGAATTAATAACATTAGTCATCATTGATGCGGCACCAATAGCACCGAAAGGACATTTAGATACACACTGACCGCAGTTAATACACTTATCCTCATCAATCTTTGCAAGATCGTGCTCGTCCATATCAACGGCATTAACAGGACAGGCCTTAATACAAGGTCTTTCAATATCCACAATGGCGTTATAAGGACAGGCTTTAACACAGGCACCGCAGTTCTTACATTTAGACTTATCAATATAAGCTCCGTTCGGAGTATGAATAATGGCACCAAACTTACAAGCCTTCATACACCTTTGAGCCAGACAATTCTGACAGTTATTTGTAACCGTAACCCTGTCAATAGGACAACCCTCACAGGCAGCCTTCATAACGTGTACAATTTGTGTATTATCAGTTTTTTCATAGTGTAAATCAGATGGAAGTCGACCCATAGCAAGTCTTACTCTCTGTCTTAAAATCTCTCTTTCTCTGTAAACACAGCAACGAAAACTTGGAACAATGGGGTCAGTTAATTCATAAGGAATACCCTCCATTTTATCCTCAAGAGTACCCTCATAGGCATATTCAGCTACTTTATAAAGTACAGCATTTTTAATCTGATTAATGTCTGTAATTGATTCCATTGGAATAAACCTCCTTATAAATATTAATAGTAATTACGCTTAACAACTTTACCTGCCTTAAGCATAAGGCTGTAAAGCTCGTCCATAATAATCATTTTTATACTTAAATCCACAGGCAAATCAGGATTTTGATGTGCCGGATTTATTTTTTGTCCAATAAACATATGAAAATGTGTACATTCCTCAATTAACATTCTGGCAATTAATGAAGCACCGTTTTTTCTGTCAAGCCTCATTATAACACTCTTGTCAGTAGGATTTTCCACATAATCTCTTATAATATCCACAGTCTTTTTAAGGGTAATAACGCCTTCTGTAACAAGGTCAATACTTGGTATTTCAGCAGTTGGCGGAATTTCCGGATCAATATATTCAAGACTTGGCGTCAACGGTTCTTTAAGAACTCTGCTGACAATATTGGCAGAGCTTCCACCACAGACAATCTTTTTACCCTCTACCATCATAAATTCCGTAACAAGTCTTTCATCATTTCTTGGATCAACAGGAGGTCCGCTGTAAAGACTTACAATCTTTTCAGGCACAATTCTCACTGTTGCAACAGTAGTATCATCACCGGGCTTATTCATATAAAGCTGATTACAGGTATCACTCAGCATATTTGTAAGTCTTGCTGATGTAATTCCCGGTCTTACTCTGCTGGTTACAAACTCACATACATTTTCCCATGTCCAGCCAAGATTCATAAGATAGCCTATGCCTGCATATACAACGCCGTCACTCATAAGTGTAAGAACATCGTCAGGCTTTACCTTAAATCTTGCCTCTCTTATAGCCTTGCCCGCAATCTCCCTGTGAGTATATTCAATGGGAACAAGCTTACCGTCCCTTACAAATATACAGCCCGGAGCATCAAACTCAACAAGATAAGCATTGCCGTCATAGTCAATCTGCAAAATTATAAATGTAGAGTAAGCAACCTTCCTTACATTACATATAGGCAAGGTATGACCAATTGTATCAACAGTATCCTCAATACTGGAGCCCTCATATAACATTGTGGAAATAATCTTTGCCGTAAGCGTTGAGAGAATATTTGCTTTAACACCGCTGCCTAAGCCGTCAGAAAGAACAACAATATATCGGTCATCATTTTTCACAATCTCAACATTGTCACCACAAAGCTCCTCATTATATTTAATTAAGCTTTTATAGGTTGCATCAACATATACCTTATCAGCCATTATTCATTTCCTCTGCATCAATTAAATTCTTAAGCTTGTTAAGAGTAACCTTTGTTTCAGCAGTCGTTTCTCCTAAAAGGCTTGCAATCTGCTGAGCAACTATCATTTGCTTGTCAATAACTCTCTGTGCCATTTTAACGGATTCTATTTTTCGCTTATAAAGGGTTTCCTTGTCCTTTTCCTCCTGAGTAACATCCTTAATAATTGCAATAGCCATATTTCTTTCACTTGAATAAACTATAGTCTGCTCCGTTACAATATTAAGCTCGGGATAGGATACCTTTTTATCATAAATTCCGCTTTTGTTGGCAATAACCTGTTCAAAATCAGTAGTATCAATAAAATTTGAAAGCCTTTGATTAAGTGCAGCAAGCCTTGTTATTTTAAAAAGCTTCTGTGCCGCCACATTAAACTCCTTAATATACATATCACTGTCAACAGCAATAATATAATTAGGGGTAAGGCTTAGTGTAACATTACTCATTGCCTGATTAATGTCTGTCATATAAGGCATACATATATAGAGGTCCGCCTTTTTCTGATAAACAGCAATGGCTTTTTCCCGACAGGTAGCATAACCGCAGCTTCCGCAGTTAAGTTCCTGTGCCTTTGAATACTTGCCAATCTGTGCAAGTATTGCCCTTATTTCTTCTTCACTTGGCATATCCTGATGAACAGGCATTGCCTTATACTCAGCCTTAACGCTTGATACATCATAGTGCTTTGAACGGTGAGCATTGTCGGCATAATTTTTAACCTCAATCCTTGCCTTATAGCCTGTGGAACGCATTTTAGGCATAAAAGGACCGTTTACGCAGCCGCCATAGCAGGAATGAGCCTCAACAAAGGCGTGCTTAATATTACCCTTTTGCATTTCGTCTAAAATTTTTGTTACATTTCCCAATCCGCTTACAGCAACAAGGTCATAGCCCTCTATGTATTCAGTACCTGTAAATTTACAGTACTGATGCTGTAAATCATATACAATACCGTCCACGATAGGATAAATTCTGGAATAACCTGCCTCATTGTCAAAACCGTTGTCATCATGTTCTTCCGAAATCTCTGTTTCGGGAGTAACATCAGCATCAAGAAGCCACTTCATAAGCTGCTCATACGTAATAACACCGTCTACAAATTCGCTTTCTTCACATTCCTTAATTCTTGAAAGACATGGTGTAATATGAATAACCTTAACATCACTGCCTCGCTGTTCCTTAATAATTCTGCCATGAACAAGAGCAGGTGACATAACGGGAGCAAGCCACTTAACAAGGTCGGGATAATATTTCTGCACATACATATTTATACTTGGACAGGCAGAGGAAATAATATTTTCAATTTTTCCTTCTTTAATAAGCCGCAAATATTCCTTTGTCACATATTTTGCACCAATGGCAGCCTCCTCAACATAGTCAAAGCCCAGCTTTTTAAGTGCCCATGCAAGAGCAGGTGCATTTTCACCAAAGGCAGCAACATAGCTTGGATCAAGGCTTACAACAGTAGTTATATCAGGATTTTCAATATATTCCTTAATAAACTCAATATCATTTTGAACCTTCTTTGCCTTTTGCGGACAGGTAGTCATACACACTCCGCAAAGTATACAGCCCTCTTCAATAATTTCCACCTTATCATTAACATATTTAATTGATTTAACAATACAGTTTTTAAGGCACTTATAGCAATTTTTACAATTTGCCTTTCTGACCTTGATGTAGCTCATAGCACAACCCCCGATTTATGCCTTAGGTAAAATTTTCTTATTAAAAAACATTTCAATATCTTCTTCTGTAACAGAGTAAATTTCATTGTCAATCTTAACAGAAACTCCTTCGTGACTGCACTGTCCCATACAAAAAGAGCCCTTTAAAACAGCTTTGCTTTCAAGTTCATTATCTTTAATTAATTCCGTGAGCCTGTCAATAACAGTCTTTGAGCCTTTTAAATGACATGAGCTTCCCACACATACGAAAATCTCCATATTACGCATATCCTCCTTTTTATAATAAAAGGCACAAATACTTATTATGCCTTATCATTTTGATTATAATACCTAGTTAAATTATTGTCAAACCCTTTTGCAAAATTAAAAAAAATTAGTTTATATATACAAAATGCTTAAATTTTGTTGTTGTATTTTGTTGAATTTTAACACTATAAACTTGTGCTGATGCACACTTTATCCCATTACTTCTTATCCTTTAAAAGTTTGCCAAGTTCCTGCATAAAACTGTCCACATCAGTAAACTGTCTGTAAACCGAAGCAAATCTGACATAGGCTACCTCATCAACCTTTTTAAGTCTTTCCATAACCATTTCGCCTATTTCTTTGCTCATTACTTCTTTTTTAAGAGTATTTAAAATTGTGTTTTCAATATCTGTTACCATTTCGTCAATCTGTTCTCTTGATACGGGACGCTTACTGCAGCTTATTAATATACCCTTTGTAAGCTTATCCCTGTTAAATTCTTCCCTAGTGTTGTCTGACTTAACAACAGTAAGGGGAATGGTATCTATTCTTTCATAGGTGGTAAATCTGCCGCCGCATTCATCACAAAATCTTCGGCGTCTTATAACCGTGTAATCCTCCATTGTTCTTGTATCTATAACCTTAGTGTCTGTTTTGCCGCAAAAAGGACATCTCATAGCAAAACCTCCTTTACAATATATCCTTACATCTTGATTATAACAATATAAAAGACGGTTTACAAGTAAATTATATATGAAATTTACTCAAATAAATTGACAAAGTGACAAAAATATTATAGAATTATCTATTATTGCTACAATGTAAATTATTTATTTTAAGAGGTAATTAATTATGAATATTATGTTTAAAAGTACAAGAGGCGACAAGAATTTAATAACTGCCAGCCAAGCAATAGTTAAGGGTATTGCTGATGACGGCGGTCTTTATGTGCCTGAAACAATGCCTAAGATGGATTTTCCTCTTGAGGCAATTACTGAATACAGCTATCAGGAGCTTGCTTATCAGGTTTTAAAGCTTGTCCTCACAGATTACACGGAAGAAGAGTTAAGATACTGCATTAATTCAGCTTATGATGAGAAGTTTGATACTGAACTTATTGCACCTGTTGTATCTGCAGGCAACGACAACTTCCTTGAGCTTTTCCACGGCAGAACCATTGCATTTAAGGATATGGCTCTTTCCATTCTTCCTTATCTTTTAAAAACTGCCGCTAAGAAAAACGGAGTTAATGAAGAAATAGTTATATTAACTGCTACATCAGGCGACACAGGCAAGGCAGCATTAGAGGGCTTTGCAGATGTTGATGGCACACAGATTATTGTATTCTTCCCCGAGGATGGCGTATCTGCCGTTCAGAAGGCACAAATGGTTACACAAACAGGCAAAAACACCTGCGTTGTAGGTATTAAGGGCAACTTTGACGATGCTCAGACTGCTGTTAAGAAGATATTTACAGATAATGAATTAAAGGCAGAATTAAAGAGCAAGGGCTATGTATTCTCATCAGCTAACTCTATTAATATTGGCAGACTTGCACCACAGATTGTTTATTACTTCTACGCTTATGCACAGATGGTAAAGGCAGGTAAAATTTCCATGGGTGACAAGATTAACTTTACTGTACCTACAGGCAATTTCGGTGATATACTTGCAGGCTACTATGCAAAGAAAATGGGACTCCCTGTAAACAAGCTTATTTGTGCATCAAATGACAACAAGGTGCTCTATGATTTCTTTAAAACAGGTGCTTACACAATTAAGAACAGAGAATTTATGGTAACAGTTTCTCCGTCTATGGATATTCTCATTTCATCAAACCTTGAAAGACTTCTTTACCATTTAAGCAGTTCCGACGCTACTAAGAATATGATGTCTGACCTTAATACAAAGGGAAGTTATGAATTTAAAATTGAGGATGAATTTGTAGGAGAATATGCTACTGTTGATGAAACATTTAAGGCAATTAAGAACTTATTTGACAGCACTAAGTATGTAATGGATACTCACACTGCTGTTGCAAAGGCATCTTACGACAAATATGTTGCCGAAACAGGCGATAACACGCCTAATGTTGTGGTATCAACAGCAAGCCCTTATAAGTTTGCCAAGGATGTGTTAAGAGCTATTGACAGCAAGTACGCTGATGTGGAGTCTTTTGCCGCCCTTGATGAGCTTGAAAAGGTATCAGGAGTTACAATTCCTGCTCCTATTAAGGGTATTGATAAAAGAGAGGTTTTACATAAGACCGTTATAGAAAGAGATGAGCTTAAGAGCTTTGTACAAAACAAATTAAATTAATTAATTAATTACGTTCCCCGCAAAAGCGGGGAATTTTTTTGATTAAACATTGAAGTTTTGTTAAATAAGGGATATACTATAAATAAAGAGAGGTGATTTATATGAAACGAGGAATAATAATTGTACTTGATGCAGTAGGCATAGGTGAACTCCCCGATGCGGCAGAATACGGCGATGAAGGCAGCAACACTCTTATGCACGTAAAAGAGGCAAGACCTAAACTGAACTTAAAAAATATGTGCAGTATGGGCTTGGGCTTAATCGACGGATACAATATATATGAAAAAACTGAAAACCCTATAGGTGCCTATGGCAAAATGATGGAAAAATCAAAAGGCAAGGACACTACAACAGGTCATTGGGAAATAAGCGGTATAAGTCTTGAAAAGCCTTTTCCAACATATCCTGATGGCTTTCCAAGTGAAGTAATAAAGGAATTTGAAAGTAAAATCGGCAGAGAAATTTTAGGCAATTATGCCGCCTCAGGCACGGTAATAATTCAGGATTTAGGTGATGAACACGTCAAAACAGGCAAACCTATTGTATATACGTCAGCAGACAGTGTATTTCAGATAGCTGCTCATGAGAATGTTATATCTGTTAATGAGCTTTACAAAATATGTGAAACAGCAAGGCAAATATTAAAAGGCGACAACGGTGTTGCAAGAGTAATAGCAAGACCATTTACCGGCACCAACGGCAATTACACAAGGACAGAGAGGCGAAAAGACTTCTCACTGCCGCCTGTAGCACCAACACTTCTTGACTATACGAAAGAAGCAGGCAAGGAAGTTGCCTGTGTAGGAAAAATTGAGGACATATTCTGTAACAGAGGAATAACCAAATCAGTTCATACCCACACAAATGCTGAAGGTATAGAACAAACCATAAAATATATTAAAGAGGACTTTGAAGGGCTTATATTCACTAATTTAGTTGATACTGATATGCTTTACGGTCACAGAAATGATGTAGACGGCTTTGCAAATTCATTACAGTATTTTGATAATAATCTGCCCGAAATAATGGATGCAATGAAAGATGAAGACATTCTCTTTATAACAAGTGACCACGGCTGTGACCCTACCACACTTTCAACTGACCATTCAAGAGAACACAGTTTTATACTTATGTACGGCAAAAATGTCAAGCCACAAAATTTAGGTACCAGAAAAACATTTAGTGATATTGGAAAAACCATTGCTGAATATTTAGGCATCAAAACTAAATTGGAAGGAGAAAATATGCTGTAATACCAAGAATGACACCCTTTTACAGGGTGTCATCAGATTTCAACATTTACTCCACAATAATATCCACTGCAACAAGCTCGGGAGAATTAAAAATTCTCGGAATATACGCAATCATAAGTCCCCTGCTTACAATCATTTTGCTGTTTCCCAAATCATACTCTCCCCCTGCATAATTTGGAAAAAATCCCTGATGAGGTGCATACAGACCATTTATAAAAGACGGAAATCTAAACTGTCCTCCATGAGCATGACCGCTTAAAACCAAATCAAAATTACAGCCTTCATAATCTCTTGCCCTTTCCGGACGATGAGATAAAAGTATGCTGTACTGATTTTCATTGACCATATTATTGCAGTCACTAAGCTCCTTATACCAATCCTTTGTTTCTCCATATTCCGGCTTTGAACAATCAGGGTCATCTACACCACACAAAATACTTTAAAATTCTTTTCATATAGCCCTCAAAAAAAGCTTCCGAAGGGACTCGAACCCTCGACCTATTGATTACGAATATATAAACTCTAATTTTACAATATGCTGTATTATACATTAAATAATAGTATTTATGCGGTTTATTATAAATTTTTATTTTTTGCAATCAAGCAAAATATCGTGATTTTTTATAAAAATAAACACCTCATAAACACCTCAAAATTAAAAATAAATGAAAACCCTTGACCTAAAACCTAAAAACAGTTATAATTTAATTGTATATTTATTTTAATCGCTTTTCGGCTTAGGTCAAAAGCCTCCCTTTGGTATGTTGGTAGCGTATCAAAGGGCTTTTTTTATTCCGTCTTTTGGTTCTTTCGTCTTGCTTTCCTTTTATATATCCAAATGTGAACGCACCGCACAAACAATCGAAAATTTCGTCATAATACTTAAAATCAGGTGCAGCAGTTTTATATATCTCTATTGTTTTAACAGCATCTTCAAATTTAACATAACCCGATATTTTTAAAATCTCCTCAGGTGTGTAACATTTTGTATTTTCCATTATGTAATTCCTCCTAAAATCACAGGACAAACGCACGAGTTAAGTTTTTGTTGCAAAGTATTTCAAATGTGTTAAATTTTTAAAAATACTATGCTATATTGACATTGTAATATGAAAAACATATGTTAATTTTATTAAAA
>DBGCRA010000049.1:0-11179 GCA_048359195.1 Candidatus Gallispira sp. | reverse complement strand
TCTCCTTACTTAAATATAAATAATTTACTGAATACATAATTCATAACCACAATGCCAAACTGTGCTCCTATTTTGGCAATGCTGTCATTAATATGCAAAAGACCTACTGTTACATTCATCCAGACTATTTCAAAAATTAAAGACAAAACCCTTGCTCCAACAAAAGACGGAATTTCCTTCATAAGGGTTTTAAAGGCTACTGATCTTGACTGAAATACAAAAAATTTGTTTGTAACAAAGGCAAATGCTACCGCTATTATCCAGCTGCCTACATTTGCAATATTCATCTGCAGTGTGCTCAGTTCTCCCCCGCCCGTAAGCAAAAGCTTAATCAGCTCATAACTTACAAGACAAACTACAGTTGTCAGCACGCCAAACACCAGATAGCTTATGGTTTCTCTGTTTAATACCTTAGAAAGCAATTTTTTTATCATAACAAATTCCTCCCATAGTCATTAACAGGCTTTTCAATATTTGTTTTGCCTATAATATACACAGGGCGGTTTTTAACTTCAATATATATCTTCGCCACATACTCGCCTAAAATACCGCAGCAAAGTATTATACAGCCTCCCAAAAACAAAAGTATTGCAATAATTGAGGCATAGCCCGGAAAATCCTTACCGTGTATAAGGGTTTTCAAAACCACATAAAACAAATAAATAAACGAAGATGCGGCTACTACAGATCCGAGATATATGGCAAGCTTTAAAGGCACTGTTGAAAATGCCGTAATACCCTCCATAGCATATTTAAAAAGACCCCAAAAGCTCCACTTTGTTTCTCCTGCAGCTCTTTCCACATCCTCAAAGTCAATCCACTTGGTATCAAAACCTACCCAGCTGAAAATTCCCTTGCTGAAACGCTGTACCTCACTCATAGCTATAACAGCCTGAATCATTTTGCGGTTCATCATTCTGAAATCTCCGGCACCGTCAGGCATATCCACATCAGATATTTTATTTATAAATTTATAAAAGCTCCTTGTAAAAAGAGTTCTCAAAAAAGGGTCTCCATCTCTTGTTGCCCTGTTGGTTGCACAGCAATCATAGCCTTCCTCCATTGCCTCAAGCATTTTGGGAATAAGTGCAGGAGGGTGCTGCAAGTCAGCATCCATAACAACGGCATAGTCGCCCTTTGAATTTTTAAGTCCTGCATACATTGCAGACTCCTTGCCAAAATTCCTTGAAAAAGATATATACTTAACCCTTTCATCCTCTTTAGCAAGCTCTTTCATAATTGACAAAGTGTCATCCTTGCTACCATCGTCTATAAATATAAAATTAAAGTCATAATTCTTTATAGAATTTATTACTCTGCTGCTTTCATCATAAAACATTTTTAATACTGCAGACTCATTATAGCAAGGGACTATTAATTCTACCAGCATAATAGTCTCCTTTCTTAAACTAAAAGCATACATAGTTATTTTAACCTAAATCAGTAAATATAGCAATAAATTTTTGTATTTTTTTAATATAAATGGCTAAAATAAGTGTAAAATAACAAGGGGAGAGAACAGAAAATGAACAAAAAACAGGAATTAACCCCAACTTCAATTATAACAGGCATAATCCTTGCAATAGCCTTTGGCGGAGCAAATGCCTATCTTGGTCTAAGAGTAGGTATGACAGTATCTGCATCAATACCTGCTGCCGTACTGTCAATGGGCATAATAAGGCTTTTATTAAAACGAAATTCAATACTTGAAAACAATATGGTACAAACAATAGGCTCTGCCGGAGAATCCATAGCCGCAGGTGCAATATTTACACTGCCTGCTTTATTTATGTGGTCGGCAGAGTGGAACACAACACCGCCCTCACTTATCGAAATATGTCTTATATCCCTTTGCGGCGGTGTATTGGGCGTTGCCTTTATGATACCCTTAAGAAGTGTACTTATAGCAAATCCCAAAGAAAGCCTGCCCTATCCTGAGGGCACAGCCTGTGCAGAGGTGCTTATGGCAGGAGAAGAAAAAGGTGCATCGGCAGCATCTGTTTTTAAGGGACTTTCGGCAGCAGCAGTATACAAGTTAATAACAGACGGTTTTGGTATTTTTCCATCAGAGCTCCATTATGAGCCTAAAAAATTTAAAGGTGCAGGTTTCGGTATAGATATACTTCCTGCATTAACAGGTGTAGGATATATATGCGGACCTAAAATTTCATCATATATACTGGGCGGAGGCATATTATCCTGGCTTGTTTTAATGCCCCTTTTGGTATTTTCGGGCAATAACAGCCTCCCATCTCTTGATTCCTTTGGAATATGGAAAAATTATATAAGATATATAGGTGCAGGAGCAGTTGCAGCAGGAGGTATAATAAGCCTTATTAAAACTCTGCCTCTTATTGTCACAACATTTATAAAGGCAGTTAAGGGACTTAAAGACAGCAGTTCAGACCAAAAGGACATTTCACTGAAAATAATACTTCCCCTTATTGCTTTTATTATTATCATAATATGGCTGGTACCATTTATACCCGTGTCCTTTTTGGGAGCAGTTATAGTCGCCGTTTTTGGATTTTTCTTTGCAACCGTATCTTCAAGACTTGTAGGACTTGTAGGCAGCTCAAACAACCCGGTTTCAGGTATGACAATAGCAACTCTTTTAATATCAGCCTTTATGCTTAAGGCAAGGGGATTTGACGCAAGAAATGGTATGATAGGCGCAATAGCAATAGGCTCTGTAATATGTATAATAGTTGCCATAGCAGGTGATACATCACAGGATTTAAAAACAGGCGATATTCTTGGTGCAACACCTTATAAACAGCAAATAGGAGAATTTATAGGCGTTGCTGTATCATCACTTTTTATAGGAGCCATACTTTATCTTCTAAATAAAGCATGGGGATACGGCTCAAACGAATTGCCTGCACCCCAGGCTACACTTATGAAACTTGTTGTCGAGGGTGTAATGGGAGGTTCTCTCCCATGGAATCTGGTATTAATAGGTGCATTTATAGCAATATTTATTGAGATAATAGGTGTTCCCGTACTTCCTTTTTGTATAGGTCTATATCTTCCCATACACCTTAGTATGGGTATTATGACAGGAGGTCTTGTAAGACTTTGGTCAGACATCAAAAAGAAGAACAGCAAAACAGGCATACTTTATTCATCAGGTATGATTGCAGGAGAAGGCCTTGTAGGTATACTTCTTGCCGTATTGGCTGTTATTCCAATGAGTACCGGTAATTTAGGGGAATTAATTAATGTTTCGGAAAAATTTTCTCTTGGCAGTATAGGCGGTTTTGCAGCATTTTTGGTGCTTGTGGTAAGTCTTTTGTGGAATATTAATAAAGAGTAATTCAAAAAGGAAGCTGTCAACCTTAACAGCTTCCTTTTTATTTTAATATTAGCTTAAAACATAAACCTTAACATTCTTATGACCAAAGCCTGAATTTAAAGCCGCCTGATGAGAACCATAACAAAGGTCAATTCTATTGCCCTTGATTGCTCCGCCTGTATCTGCTGCGATACAATAGCCATAGCCCTCAACATAAAGCTTTGTGCCAAGAGGTATAACACTTGTATCCACAGCAGCCACACCGTAGCCTGCCTTCATACCATTAGCTGTATAGCCATTGGCATAAGAACCACAGCACTGTGAACATGGACAGTATGCTGTAGCATTCATTGTGAGTACCTTTGAATACTCAACAGTAGAAGTACCGGGAACTGTAGGAACTTCCTTAGTACCCTCTAAAATAATTTCGTCAACGGGTTCAGAAATAACTTCCTCAGTAATGCTTACATCTGCAACCTCGCCGTTTACATACTTAGTTACCTCTGTAATCTTACTAACGCCGTTAGCACCTTCCTGAACAACCTTATTTGTTCCTTTTGTTAAGCTGTCAGACTGTTCGGTAATAGTAGTATAAGGAACTTCCTTACTGCTTACCTTTACTTCACTCTTTTCAGCGTTTGTATCTACATCATTTGTTTGATAATAGATAACCTTACTCTTAGCCTCTGCCGTATAATTGACAGATGACTCTACAAATGCGTTTTCTGCAGCGTATGTAGTAGTACCTAATGCTGTAACTGACGTAAGCATAAGGGCTGCGCATCTTGCAAAATTCTTTAACATAATTATCCTCCCATCTGGGATGCAACAATTTCGTAATATTTTATTAAGTTTTTCTTACGAAATTGATAGTCGTAAATTTCTCCACTTTTTCGACTAAATCCCTCACCGGTTGTTTTTAGTTATAAATTTTTGGAATTTTTACACAAAAATCGCAAAAATATAAGCACTTAAGATTTGTGCACAACCACGAACACAAACCCCTAATGGCTTTTGCAATATCTATCTTAACACATTCGTAATAATTATGCAACAACTTTTTTTCACCAAAATATTCCTTTGGCATTTTGGGAGGTTATTTTACAGACCATTTCAGAGGAAATTTGTTTAATCTCACTAATTTTATCAGCTACATATTTTAAGTTTTGTGAGTTATTTACAGTACCTCGCACAGGAACGGGAGATAAATATGGCGAATCTGTTTCCAGCAAAATTCTCTCCATTGGAGTAAACCTAACCACATCGGCCAATTTTTTTGCATTCTTAAAGGTTACTACACCACCTACTCCAATGTAAAATCCCATATCAATATAGTCCTTCGCCATTTCCACGCTGCCGCTGTAGGCATGAATAACACCCTTTCTGACATTACTGTTTTTTATAATATCAAAGGTTTCCTGAGCCGCATCTCTTGAATGTATGCTGACAGGCATATCAAGTTCTGCCGCTAAATCAAGCTGTCTTTCAAACCAATAACGCTGCTTGTCTCTTGGAGAAAAGTCATAATAATAATCAAGACCTATTTCACCTATTGCCACAACCTTCTCATATTCGGCATACTTTTTAAGGGTATTTATATCTTCTTCTTTCATATTTTCCACCTCATGAGGATGTACCCCTACTGCGGCATATATAAAGTCATACTTCTTGGCAAGCTCCATACTTTTAACAGAACTTTCCATATCAGAACCTACATTTATAATATAGTCTACACCCTTTGAGTGCATTTCTTCTATTAATATATCTCTGTTTTCATCAAATTTTTCATCGTCAAAATGAGCATGGGTATCAAAATACATTTTATATCTCCTTTAAAAAGGCTCTTGCCTAAAAGCAAGAGCCTGATTATTAAATTTAGCTTACAATAGCACCACTTGCAACATCACCATCAACAGTTAGGAGCTTAACATTGCCCTTTTCGTCCTCAGCCGCAGCAAGCATTCCCTCACTTACATACTTACCCTTAAGCATCTTTCTTGGTGCAAGGTTTGTAACAACAACAACCTTCTTTCCAACCATTTCTTCAGCACTATAGAACTTAGCAATGCCTGAAAGAATAGTTCTTGTTTCAGCACCAATCTTAACAGTAGATTTTAAGAGTTTGTTAGACTCAGGCACTTTTTCACAGGCAATAATTTCACCAATCTTCATTTCCACCTTGCAGAAATCGTCAATAGTGATATATTCTTTTTCTTCAGTCTTTTCCTCCTTTGATTCTTCCTTAGGAGCATTTGCCTTAGCCTGTGCCTCCATTATTTCCTTAACCTTGGGAATAATCTCTTTAGCATCAAGTCTTGCAAATAAAATCTGAGGCTTTTCAATTACCTTGGTACCATCAGCATAAAGCCCAAACTTATCAAGGTCGGCAAAAGCTCTCTTATCAGAATTTAACTGTGTTAAAATCTTTTCGGTAGTTTCAGGCATAAAGGGCTCTAAAAGACAAGCACCAATAGTAATGCCCTCAACAAGATTATAAAGCACGGTTGCAAGTCTGTCCTTTTTACTTTCATCCTTGCCCAATACCCAAGGCTCGGTTTCATCAACATACTTATTACATCTCTTAAATAATGTAAATATTTCAGTAATGGCATCGGCTACTCTTAACTTGTCCATTTTAGCCTCAACCTTAGCCTTGCACTCCGTTGCCACCTTTATTAAATCCTCATCAACTGCTTCATTAACCTTAGTATTGTTTACAATACCTCCAAAATACTTGTTAGTCATTGATACAGTTCTGTTTACAAGATTACCAAGAACATTGGCAAGGTCAGAGTTAGTTCTTTCAATTACCAAATCCCATGAAATAATACCGTCATTTTCAAAAGGCATTTCATGAAGAACAAAATATCTTACGGCATCTACACCAAAAAGACTTACAAGGTCATCGGCATAAATAACATTACCTCTTGACTTGCTCATCTTACCGTCATTATCCCCTATTTCCTCTTCAAAGCTGTCCTCACCTCTTAATAACCAAGGGTGTCCAAATACCTGCTTAGGCAAAGGCAAATCAAGAGCCATAAGTATAATAGGCCAGTAAATAGTGTGGAATCTTACAATATCCTTACCTATTAAGTGTAAATCAGCAGGCCACATTTTATTAAACAACTCCGTATTATTGCCGTCACAGTCATATCCAATACCCGTAATATAGTTTGAAAGAGCATCAAGCCATACATAAACAACGTGCTTGTCATCAAAATCAACAGGAATACCCCACTTAAATGAAGTTCTTGACACACATAAATCCTGTAATCCCGGGAGAAGGAAATTATTCATCATTTCATTTTTTCTTGAAACAGGCTGAATAAATTCAGGGTGGTTATTAATATGCTCAATAAGTCTGTCAGCATACTTACTTAACCTAAGGAAGTATGCTTCTTCCTTAGCAGGGTGTACTTCTCTGCCGCAGTCAGGACACTTACCGTCTATAAGCTGACTTTCAGTCCAAAAGCTTTCACAAGGGGTACAGTACATACCCTCATATACACTCTTGTAAATATCTCCTTTTTCATAAAGCTTTTTAAATATCTTCTGAATTTGCTTTTCGTGATAATCGTCAGTAGTTCTTATAAACTTGTCATAAGAAGTATTCATTAAGTCCCATATAGTCTTAATCTGACCTGCAACATTATCTACAAACTGCTTTGGAGTAATTCCGGCATCCTTAGCCTTTTCCTCAATCTTCTGACCGTGCTCATCAGTACCTGTCTGGAAAAACACCTCATAGCCCTGCAATCTCTTAAATCTTGCAATACTGTCAGCTAATACAATTTCGTAGGTATTGCCAATATGTGGCTTGCCTGATGTATAAGCAATGGCAGTTGTCATATAAAATCTTTCTTTACTCATTTTAAAACCTCCAATACATATCTTTAAATATTATATACTATTATTAATAAAATTGCAAAGTATAAATTGAATATCCCCTTATTTTGTGTTAAAATATCCATAAATGTCTGAAAGGAGAATAAATAATGTATAAGCTGATTGCCACAGACTGTGACGGAACAATATTAAACTCCGAAGGCTTTCTGCCGGAGGAAATAATAAACACATTCAGAGCTTTGCATAAAAAAGGTATACATATATTAATAGCAACGGGACGCAACGATATTTTAGCCAAAGACTATCTTGACGAGCTTGGTATTGACTGCCCTGTTGTAGGCTGTAATGGTGCAACTCTTGTCAATTTTTATACAAATGAAAAATATTTTATAAAGTCAATAAATAAGAAAGCTCTTGATAAAATATTTGATATTTGCAGCACCGAAGGCATAGGAGTTAAAGCATTTACCCTTGACAGCTGCTATACCAATGACAAAACTCTTTACGAAGGCGGTATGGGACTTATAACCACAAGGTATAAAAGGAAAATGACCTATTCCGTAGAGTACAAGCTTGTTGATGATATGCATAGCATTTCCCATATTCCTAATTTTGTAAAGGCTGTTGTTATAGAATATAACATTGACAGACTCTTAAAAATAAGGGACAAAATCAACGAAAGCATTGAGGGTATTAATGCTGTACAGTCAAATTGGAACTGCATCGACATAATCAGCTCAGATGTATCAAAAGGAAATGCTGTACTTGAATATGCTAAAATGTTAGGCATAAAACCTGATGAAATAATAGCCTTTGGAGACAGCGAAAACGATATTTCAATGATAAAGGCAGCAGGACTTGGTGTTGCCGTAAAAAATGCCGCTGCTGAAGTTAAGTCTGCCGCTGATAAAATTGTTGATACAAACGATAACTGTGGCGTTGCTAAGCTGCTTAATGAAATTTACAAATTGTAAAACCTTTACACCGGGGGCTGTCCCCCGGTGTAATTTTTTGCAATAAAAAAACTATCCTCCTCTGCTCAAATTTCAAGGACGATAGCTATCAGCTCCGTGGTACCACCTTAATTCATCTGTATTTCACAATAACAGACCTTATCGAGTACAAACATACTCTGGTGCTGTAATGGGCACACCCATCGTAGCCTATGCAAATATTTGCAGTCGGTACGCAGCTCCAAGACCATTTTCAATAAAGTATTCCGTACCTGATTTCCACCACCACAGGCTCTCTGTAACATATCCAATATCTACTCTTCTTTTCACAGCTTTTAAAATTTACACAAATATAATAACTCAATTAAATTCAGTTGTCAATATTTTTTACAAAATAGCAACCGTATTTTTGACATATTCTGTTTAACCACTTGCATTTATATGCACTTTGTAATATACTGATTTTAAGTTAAGGGAAACCTTAACCTTAAAACCATCACAAAGGAATAGCGAAAGCGGTTATTTGCCCCTATACTTCTCACGCAGCATAAAATAAGAGAGTGGTGAAAGCCTCGTAAAATCAAGGTTTTTGCCACTCTTTAGCTTGTATTTGTCGCTTGTTTGTCGCTTAAATCAGCTTTACGATACTGAAAGATAACAGGCGATAAGCGAATTATTCAAGTACGGAACAAGTAAAAAACTCCTGCCGCTATTACACGGCAAGTGCAATGAATTAGCTTTTTTGATATTTTTCTTCAATGTCGCTCCAACGCGGAACAGAAATTTTCTTGCCGTAATAAGCTTCGTAACTTGCTAAAAATTTCTTTTTCCATGTTGCGGCGCTATCATGGGTCTTTGGATTTTGATAAACCGTTTCTTCGATTGCTGAAATAAAATCTTCAAGGCAGCTAAACATAGGAATATTTCCCTTTTTGTTGCTATACCACACTCCGGGGCGAATTTTATGTACAACACCTTGCTTCACTTGAAGATTAACAGCCCACCCGTCCATGCGACGCGTTATTTGCCAAACTTTCTTTATCCACAAGTCTTTGACAGTCACAACGCCGTCATTACTCATATCATAGCCGAAAATTAAATAATCAACGTCAAGCATATAAGGCTTTTCAATGATTTCTTCCTCATACATTCTAAAATCGGCAATGTCAAAACCCGGACTTGCAGAACGGTTAAATGCCTTTACTTCCAAAAGGTCTTTTGTCCTGTCGTCAGGATTTAAGAAAAAATCAGGCGGCATTTGTGTGTTTTCGGACGGCGCATATACAATGCCCCGTTTATCAAGCCAGCCTTGAAGCCATTCTTGAATAATGTTGCCTACAACGTCTTTTTGCTTGACGATAATATCAACATCACCAAAAAAGAATTTGATTTGTCCTTGTAATTCAAGGATTTTATCCTCATTGACAAGTTTATCATAAATTTGCTGTCCCGTTAATCTCATTCCTTACACCTCACAGTATATATCTAAAATTCGGCTTGATACCTCTTTGATAACAGGAACAACAACAGTGTTTCCCAAAAGGTCATAACCGTTTTCAACGGTCGTATTAAATTTATATGTGTCGGGGTAGCCAAACAGGCGCAAACCCTCACGCAATGACAAGGTTCTTAAACCGCTGCCGTCAACAACAAACAAATGCTGCATATCCATAGCAACAAGTGTCGGTGCTATGCCGTCGGGGTCAAGTACTTTGTTGATTTCAAACGACATTTTGCCAGCCACAATATTATAACCTTTTGGCAGGTTTGTGTCCTGAACCCTTGCATTGCCAACTTTCTTTTTAGGGTGTTCCATTTTCAAGTAACCCTTTTTCACAAGGTCAGCAAGCATTTCTTCTAAATCTGCATAATTGCAGAATGTGCGTATTTGCTCCAATGTCAGGGGCATTCCGTCCATCCAGTCAATTCCAAATTCTTCCGCCCACTTTCTTTTTCGGCGTTCTTTGAGCATGGTATTCAGCAGTTCTTTTTCATCAGCAGTTACAGCCCCCTTATACTCAATATCCCAACTATGAATATTGTTTTCGCCGCCGCGCTTGTCTTTTATAGATTTCCCATATAACTCTTGAATAGGGTAATGCTGTAAAACAAGCTGAACAAAGGGACTTTCGGAAACAGGCAAACCATGTTCCAAAATATCACTTAGTGTGCTGTGCTTATGCTGAAAACGGTCTAAATTTGGCTTTTTCTTTTTCGTGCCAACAATATAAATACGCTTTCTTTCCTGCGGTACACCAAAATATTTGGCGTTTAGCACTCTCCATTCAACTTTATAATCAAGTTCATCAAGCGTTTGAAGAATAGTTGAAAGTGTACGCCCGATTTTGTCCGTTCGAATGGCTTTATCATGGTTTACTAAACCCTCTACATTCTCTAAAACAAAGCCGAACGGTTTCTTTTCTTTGAGTATTCGCGAAACTTCAAAAAACAGTGTACCCCTTGTATCTTCAAAGCCTAACCGTTTACCGGCGGAAGAAAACGCTTGACAAGGAAACCCCGCAAGTAAAAAATCAAAATCAGGAATTTCATTTGCCTTTATCTGCGTAATATCCCCGTGAACATCTTCGCCTGGGTGGTTCTGCTTCAATATATCTATTGCATAAGGCTTAATTTCAGAAGTAAAAACGCATTCGGTCGTTATTCCTCTATCCTCACAAGCCAGTTCAAAACCCTTTCTAATACCGCCTATGCCCGCGAAAAGGTCAATAAAACGCACTGTATTATTTGTGTTCATTGTTGCCCTCGCTTTCGTTGTTTATTTTCACAATATCATCAAGCCTGCATTCCATAACAGCGGCTATTTTTGCCAACTTGTCCATTGAAACAGGTTCGTCTTTTCCCATTTTGGCAAACATATTTGTTGTTATGCTCGCCTGCTTGCGCATTTCGGTTTTTATCATACCTTTATCAATTAGCAGTTTCCACAGCTTGTTATAATTAACCGCCATTGCACACCTCCTGCAACTTACAGTTCAACAGAATATATTATAGTACAACATCGGCAGGTTGTCAATATTTTTTACAAAACAGCAACCGTATTTTTGACATATTATGTTTAATC
>DBGCRA010000048.1:0-26673 GCA_048359195.1 Candidatus Gallispira sp. | reverse complement strand
TTTTAATAAAATTAACATATGTTTTTCATATTACAATGTCAATATAGCATAGTATTTTTAAAAATTTAACACATTTGAAATACTTTGCAACAAAAACTTAACTCGTGCGTTTGTCCTGTTTAAGTAATAAAACTGATTGACAAAAGCTGTCAAAGGTATTATAATTATTTCAAATAAATATGTTGCAGGGGTACCATTTGGTTGAGAAATACCCTTTGAACCTGACGGTTAATACCGTGGTAGGGAGCAAAAACGGTTTAACGGCGCTTGGCTTTCTGCTAAGCGTTTTTTTAACAAAAACTGCATATATTTGTTAATATTTTATTTGGAGGAATGACTATGAGGAATTATGCTACTCAGATGGATGCTGCTAAAAAGGGCATTATTACTAAGGAAATGGAAATAGTAGCAAAGAAGGAGTACAAAACATCTGAAGAAATAAGAAAGCTTGTTGCTAAGGGTACGGTATGTATTCCCGCTAATATCAATCATACTGCGCTTGACCCTGAGGGTATCGGTGACGGATTGAGAACCAAGATTAATGTAAATCTTGGCATATCAGGTGACTGCAAGGATTACACAATGGAAATGAATAAGGTTAAAATGGCTATTGAATATGGTGCAGAGGCTATTATGGACCTTAGTAATTACGGCAAGACCAACACATTCAGAAAAGAGCTTGTGGTTATGTCACCTGCTATGATTGGTACTGTACCCATGTATGACGCTATCGGATATCTTGAAAAAGACTTAATGAAGATTACTGCAAAGGAATTTCTTGAAGTTGTAGAGGCTCACGCTAAAGAGGGTGTTGACTTTATGACTATCCACGCAGGTATTAACAAAAGGGCAGTTGAGGCATTTAAGAGAGATAAAAGAAGAATGAACATTGTTTCAAGAGGCGGTTCATTGCTTTTTGCGTGGATGGAAATGACAGGCAATGAAAATCCTTTCTTTGAATACTATGATGATGTACTTGAAATTTTAAGAAAGTATGATGTAACAATTTCTCTTGGTGATGCTTTAAGACCGGGCTGTAATGATGATGCTACCGATGCAGGTCAGATTTCAGAGCTTATTGAGCTTGGTTATTTAACTAAGAGAGCTTGGGAAAAGGATGTTCAGGTAATGGTTGAAGGCCCCGGTCACATGGCTATGGACGAAATTGCGGCTAATATGAAGCTGCAAAAGAGATTGTGCCACAATGCGCCTTTTTATGTTTTAGGTCCTATTGTAACGGATATTTTCCCCGGATATGACCATATTACATCTGCTATAGGCGGTGCTATTGCTGCAACAAACGGTGCAAACTTCTTATGCTATGTTACACCTGCCGAACATTTAAGACTTCCTGATGAAAAGGACGTAAAAGACGGTATTATTGCCAGCAAGATTGCTGCTCATGCTGCTGATATTGCAAATAAGTATCCTCATGCAAGAGAAATTGACAATGCAATGTCTGATGCAAGGCACGCCCTTGACTGGGAAAAGATGTTTGAGCTTGCTGTAGACGGTAAGAAGGCAAGGGAATATTATGAAAGTGTTCCTCCGGCTGAAAGACATAGCTGTTCAATGTGCGGTAAGATGTGTGCCGTAAGAACAACCAATATGATTTTAGAAGGTAAAAAGGTGGAATTTTGTAAGGAAGACGGAAGCTGCTGATATAAAAGTCCCCATTAGAAAATGTATTTAAGTTAGAAATCAAGAAAAGGAATCAAGTTTAGTCGTAAGCTTGATTCTTTTTTTATAAATTTGTGTATGGCTTAAAAATTAATATGTAATTTATATTTACTTGGATAATATATGGTGTTTTGTCGAAAAAAATACTTATTATACGGGTTGACATATTGTTGTATAAAATATATTATTAAAATGTAAATATAATTTTATTATAAAATAGTGCAGAAATGAATTTCTGCAAAAGATGTTTTGTTGTGGAAAGGAGGAGGAGAAAAATATAACTAACAATAATTCATCAAAATAATTATTGAAAGAAGGGGTTTTTTATGAAAAAATTTTTAAGCCTGTTATTATCAGTTTCTATTATATCAGGTTGTTTGTATATTGCTTATGGAAATGAGAATATATCAGAAAATGAAAGTCAAATTTTTGATATTGCCGCAGCAGAGGAAACAGATACATCTTCGGAGTTTTATAATCCTGAATATGGTGAATTTATTGAGAATATTAAGGATTTGCCTGAAGATAAAATAAAAGCAAAACTGGCAAATGCTCCATCAAAATATTCATATAATGAAGAATATGTTTCTGCCGGAGAGGAAATAAGTGCGTATAGCAGTTCAGAAAGGGCAAGTCTGCCAAGTACTTATAACAACTCTCTGGCACCTCAGCACATATCATATTTTCAAAGTAAAGGCTATATTGATACCGGCTGGACTTTTGCAGCTAATGCCGCATTAGAAGCAAATATTATGAATAGTAATGGTAACAGTATTGTTGATTTATCGGAAGAACACTTGAGATTCAGTACATCTAATGATATTTCGGAAGAATTCGGATACCCAAGAGGTGCAAGTGAAACAGGAAATTTCAATATGGCTCTTAGCTATTGGACAAGGGCTACGCTGGGAGGTCCGGTATTTGAAAATATTTTGCCATATAATATGTTTGCAGGCTCAAGTGCCTATACAATGGCTAATTTGAATAGTATGAATAAAGCTGATTATCTGGTTAGTAATACTGTTACATTGTCTTCATTATCAAGCAGTGCAAGTACTGGTACAAGAATAACAAGTATAAAAAATATGATAATGGATTATGGCGGAGTTTATGTTTCCATTCCTTTTACGGAGGATGCCTTTAACACTACATATACAGCCTATTACAATAATGGCAGTATAGAGGAGGATGAGGATAATCAGGTGACATTGGTTGGATGGGATAATACATATTCAACATCAAATTTCGGAAGTGTTAAGCCAAGCAGTTCAGGTGCTTTTGTTGCTGTTGACAGCAGAGAAATTGGTGACAGAGGCATTCGTTGTTTTTATCTGTCTTATGATATGGTAAGCAGGTTTGGTCCATGCAGTGCAGTATCAGGTGTGGAAAGCAGAGATAAATATGACAATATTTACGAACATGAAACACGCTTAGATGCAGAAAGTGCTTCAGGGACATATTACAATCTTAGCAGTACAATAAATGCTTTTGCAGAAAAATATATATCACAAAACAGTGCTGCCGGTGAGGTAATAAGTGCTGTTTCAACATATTGTACCGTGCCTAATTCATATTATAAATTATATATAAGTACCACAGGTAATCAGGCAGATATGCGTGAAGTATCTCTTAAAGGTGCAGTTTCAAACGGTGTTTGTGTAAGTAATATGGGTTATCATACATTTGAACTTACTGAGCCTGTTAGTATTAGAGGTAATACGTTTTGGGTTGGTATGGAGGTTTATAATGCTTCTGATAACAAAACTATTCCTGTTTGTCCTTCATATGTAAACAGCAATAGAAATACAGGAGTATATTCATCAAATATAACTTCTATTAAAAATAATACCAATGTAAGCAATACAGGAAGATTAATTTTAAAGATACATACCAAAAATATTATACCTGACGAAATGTTCTGGAATTTTTCAGAAGATAAATTCGATTCTTTAGATCATATAACGAGCAATACATCAATTAACGGATTGACATTTAATGCCACAGCTGAAAAGGATATGGTTATGGGTTATACTGTAGAACCGGTAAATGATACAAGATATGGAAAGTTTTTTAAATTGCAGGGAGCAGGAAATAAGAATTACAGAAGTATTTCATTTAATGTCAATGGAAGTGTTGATATTTACGTTGTTGCAAAATCAAGCAGTGATATTTCTACCAGAAACTTAATTCTTGAAAACAGTAAGGGCGTGGTTTATATACAGCCTCTTAATAAAGCTGACTGCTATAAGTTAACATACACAGGCGGTGCTGATACATTGTACCTGTATTCCCGGAACAGCGGTATTAATATTTATACAATTGGTTATAAGAGGAATGATATTGAATCTGTTCAAACTACTGACGATGACAACAAAGATTGGACCTTTGACAGTGAAGAGCTTGCCTCATACAGTGATAGTAGTTTTATTACCAATGATATTAATACATCAGATGGATTAATTATTAAGGCGTCTGAAGAATATCCTATGTATATGGTGAGAACAACAAATCATAAAAACGGATTTAAATATTATCAGGCTATTAATCTTGCAGGTGAATCAAGATATGGAAAACGTCAAATTGTATTTGATGTTAAAAAGGACATGGATATTTATATCACTGCTGCACATTCAGGAGGTGCAAGTGAAATAAGAAAATTAAATGTAAGAGGGCAGTTTGGAGAGGATGTAATTGATTCGATAGATGGCGAAGATACAAATATTATAAATGTTACAAAACAAATTAAAACATATAAATTAACTTATAATGGTGACGGAGGTAAAGTACTTATTCACTCTTTAGACAATGCTATAAAGCTTTACAGAATTTCTGTTGTATATAGGAACAAAACATCGGGAGAAAACAACGGCTCATTAATTATTGATGATAAATTTAACAGTGCAGCACCATATTACAGTAATCAGAGTGCAGGAACATTTACTATATTGGCAGATCAGGAAAGGTATGTTAATATAGTTTCTGCTCCGATAGAGTACAATTCCGTAACTTACAACAGGGCTTTAAGAACTTATGAGCCAAATCCGTCTCACGTTGAAAATCGTTCAATTAAATTTTATGTTTATAACAGTATTAATAATACTACATATATAGATTGTATTTGTTCCGGAAATGGAAAGCTGTTTTTGGCGGATGAATATAGTATTATTGAGGAATGCTCTATCAGTAAAACGTCCAATGTAAGATTTGCATATACGGGTTATGCAAGAAATTTATATCTGTATACAACAGGCTCCTGTGGTATATATGCTGTAAATGTTAGTAACAATTCTGTATCTCCATATTTGTTGGATGATGTTTTACAGGAAGAAACAACAGAGGTTACATCAAATGAAGTTTTAACGGAGGCGGTAACTGAAATCAATTCCGATGAGGTTTTAGCTGAAAATGATACTGAAATTATATCAGAGGAAGCTACTGATACAGAGAGTATAAACTCAACACAGATTATTGAAAACACTGATGCTATTAATGATGAAGAAAACATTGATGATGATGTAAGTGAAATAATTTATTCTCAGGATAATTTATATGGAACAGATGAAGAGGAATATTCCAATATCATAGTGGAAAATATTTATGATGAAGAGGAACAAATTACTGATTTGTAATTGATATTATTATTAATATTTATAAATTTATTTCATAATTGTTTTTTCACCAAAAAAAGTTGTGTTTCTGCTCTATAGCAGTTACACAACTTTTTTATTTACGAATATTTTTACAAAGTATTAAAAGCCTAAGTTTTCACCTATGATAATTACCTTAATCCTATTTTTAATTCTTGAAAATCTGGTATGTACAAACTGACAGCATACTGTTGCAGGGTTTAAACAGTCCATACATTTGCCTGTTTTCTGACAAGGTGTGCCACAGTCAAATCTTATTACATTTGGTATAGATGCTTTATTTCTTGCTCTGTTAAGGGCGGCTTCATAGGTATCGCATATCTTATTAATGCCTGTCAATATAACAACATTTTTAGGACCGTAAATGAGGGCTGCAGCTCTGTTGCCGTTACCGTCTATATTTATAAGCTGACCATCTATTGTCATAGCGTTTGTACTCATAAGGTAATAGTCTGCATTAAGTGCCTGATGTGCAATTTCTTCTTTTTCTTCTCTTGTTTCCACATCATTTCTGTCAAGACATTTGTAATCTCCGTTTTTTAATTCATTTAAAAGACCTGTTTCTGATAATGTTGCAGAGCCTCCCCAACTTACAACACTTTTTTTAGGAATAAGGGAGAGGGCAAGCTTTACTGCTTCTTCCTTTGTTTCGGCATAAAAGCCCTGCATATTTCTTTTTTCAAGTCCATCAATAGTTCTTTCTGCCAATAATTTGTTATAGCTTTGTAATGGCGTCATAAAAAATCCTCCTTTTAAAAATAAGGGGAGATTAGCTCTCCCCTTGAATATTAATATTAATCATTTAAGCCTTTCATACCTTTTAAAAGGTCCTCAAGCTTATCTTTTTCTCTGATTAACTGTACTTCGCCGTTTTCTCTGATTAAAACCTCAGCAGGGCGTAATCTGTTGTTGTAGTTGGATGCCATACAGTAGCCGTAAGCACCTGCATCAAGTACGCCAATAGTGTCACCAACGTGCATTTCAGGGCACATTCTATGCTTTGCAATAATGTCACCTGATTCACAAATATTACCTACAACTGTAATATCCTCAACCTTTTCGCTGTCATTATAAACCTCAATATCATGATGTGAATCATACATAATTGGTCTTTGAAGTACATTAAAACCGATATCAGTACCTGCATACTTGTCCTCATGATTATACTTAATTGCATGAACAGTACCCAAAAGCACGGAGCATTCAGCAGAAATATATCTGCCGGGTTCAACCTTAAATGTAATTTCCTTGCCATATTCAGCAATAAATTCATTAAATACTTCGTCAAGCTGTTCACCTAAAGACTTAAGGTCAAGTCTTGGCTGGTCATTAAGCTTTTCATAAGGAATACCAAAGCCGCCGCCCAAATCTACAAATTCAAGGTTATCAAATTCCTTTGCAATGTGTAAAATAGCCTTAACGCCTTCAACATATTTGCTGCCGTCCATAAATAATGAACCTATGTGCTGATTAATACCTACTAATTTAAGGTCATATTTCTTTAAAATTTCCTTAAATTCAGGAATATTTTCAGGATTAATAGCAAATTTAGTTTTTTTGCCTGCTGTAATAACCTTTTCGTGATGGCCTGCACCGATACCGCCGTTAAATCTTGCTGCGACCTTACCGCCGGGATTAAGCTGACCATACTGCTCTAACTGAGAAAGGGAGTCAACGCTTATTGTAATGTTGTGGTCTATGGCGAACTGCATTTCTTCTTTTGATACATTGTTACTGATGTAGAAAATCTGCTCAGGCTTGAAACCTGCCTTTAATTCAACAAAGATTTCACCGGGGCTCATTGCGTCTACATTTAAGCCTTCTTCTCTTACAATTTCAAGAAAAGCTAAATTGCTGTTAGCCTTGGCAGAATAGTTGATGCTGAAGTGAGGATATTTTACAAGATTTTTAATATCTCTGCATCTTTCTCTCAAAATTTTTTCATTATAAACATAGAGAGGACTGCCATACTTTGCAGTAAGGTCAGCAGGCTTGTTGCCCATAAAAAAGTTTACTGAATCTGTTACTTTAGTGTTAATTTTTCCCATTTTTGTTTTTCCTTTCATTTGTATTTTTATGAATAAAATTTTTTAATATTGTCAATTCTTGCTGACATATTCATAAGTATTAAATCAGTTATTGTCAGAGATGTCATTGCCTCAACAACTACTACTGCTCTTGGCACAACGATAGGGTCATGACGACCTTTTATAGAAATTTCAATATTCTCACCCTTGTTATTGACTGTTTTCTGAGGCTGTGCAATAGATGGAGTGGGTTTAAAAGCGGCTCTGAATACAACATCGGCACCGTCTGAAAAACCTCCCAATACACCGCCTGAATGGTTTGTTTCTTTCTTTACTTTGTTTTCTGACATATAAAAATTATCATTATTATAAGAGCCGCAGCTTTCAGCAGCTTTAAAGCCATCGCCAAACTCAATCCCCTTTGTTGCACCTATTGACATAATTGCTTTTGCAAGTGAAGAGTCAAGCTTGTCAAATACCGGCTCACCTATACCTGCAGGTAAGCCTGTTACTTTACATTCCACTATACCGCCTACGGATTCACAATTTTTTATAGCCTCATCTAAAAGAGCAGATGCTTTTTCGGCAGCAGTTTTATCAGGCATATAGAGAGGATTATTAAAGCGTTCAGACATATTAATGTTTTCAGCTTTAATACTGCCTATTGCCAGTGTATAAGCATTAATATCAATTCCCAATTCCTTTAACAGCTTTCTTGCAACTGCACCTGCTGCTACTCGTGCAGATGTTTCTCTGCCTGAGGAACGTCCGCCGCCTCTGTAATCTCTAAAACCGTATTTGGTTTCAAATCCATAGTCAGCATGTCCGGGTCTGTAAACATTACATATATTTGAGTAGTCACGTGAGCGCTGATCCTGATTGAAAATAACTAATGAAATCGGTGTACCTGTTGTTTTGCCTTCAAACACACCTGACATTATTTCAACCTTGTCGCCCTCCTGACGTTTGGTACCGTATTTATTGGCACCGGGCTTGCGTCTGTCCATATCAGCCTGTATATCATCTTCATTTATAGGAATACCGGCAGGACATCCGTCAATAACCACACCCAAGCCTTTTCCGTGGGATTCGCCCCAGGTGGTGATTTTGAAAATATTGCCGTAGGTCGAACCTGACATTTTTTTCACCTCTTATTTGTCTTGAAAAATTAGTTTAAAAATATTATACTATACTTATTAATATAAATATTTTTTATTTTATCATTTTTTTTATATTATTACAACATTTTTTTACATATTTAAGGAGATTGATTAAATTTGAAAAAAATATTAAGTAAGCTAAGGGCAACTCAGATAATAATGCTGGGCTTTTTAATAACAATTTTAATAGGTGCACTGCTTTTGACAATGCCTTTTTCATCAGCTGAGGGACAGTGGACAGGCTTTGCAGATGCTTTGTTTACATCTGCTTCAGCTGTGTGTATTACAGGTCTTGCTGTTGTTACTACATCAGAATACTGGTCTGTTACGGGACAGTGGATAATTTTGGTGCTTATACAAGTGGGCGGCCTGGGCTTTATGAGCTTTGTAACCATGGTATTTATTGCTATGGGCAAGCGAATAACAATGCGTGAAAGAACAGTTATTCAGGAGGCTTTTAACCTTAATCAGCATAACGGACTTATAAGATTTGCAAAATATATTTTTAAATTTACAATATTTATGGAAATGATAGGTGCAGTTATACTTTCTATCAGGTTTGTGCCTGAATTTGGACTTATAGGCGGCATTTACAGAGGAATATTCCACAGTGTTTCAGCTTTTTGCAATGCCGGCTTTGATGTTTTGGGAAATTCAAGCCTTATAAATTATTCGGGGGATATAGTTATTAATTTTACCATTATGGCTCTTATTGTCGTAGGCGGTTTAGGCTTCCCTGTGGTTCAGGATATTGTTGAATTTTTTAAAAATATGTTTGTAAAAAATTTTTCTTTTAAATTTTCTAAAGAAAGACTTAAATTACAGTCTAAAATTGTAATTTTGGTAACGGCTGCTCTTATATTTATTCCTGCTGCCTTTATTTTCATATTTGAATATACAAATACAGCAACTATAGCAAATATGGGTGCAGGGGAAAAGGCAATGACATCACTTTTTCAGTCTGTTACATTAAGAACGGCAGGATTTTCTACCATTGATCAGGGGGCAATGAGATATGGCACTAAGATTGTAAGTATATTGTGTATGTTTGTAGGCGGTTCACCGGCAGGTACGGCAGGCGGTGCAAAGACAGTGACAATAGCAATACTTATTATTGCTGTTTTGTCACTTGTAAGAGGAAATGATGAAATAAATGCCTTCCATAGAAATATAGGCTTTGATGTATTGCAAAAGGCTCTTTCTGTTGTTATAATGATGATAGCTGCAGTTATGTTGTCAGTTATTATATTGTCTGTTACAGAGGCACATCTCCTTGTAAGTAATGGTGGCTCTTATGAGCTTCTTGATATATTTTATGAGGTTGTATCTGCAATAGGTACTGTAGGACTTACTACGGGAATAACACCTAATCTTTCTGTGGCGGGAAAGATTGTAATTACAATATGTATGTATATAGGCAGAGTAGGTCCTATTTCACTTGCATTAGCATTATCTGTAAGGAATAAGGGCAGAAAAAATCTTATTCATTATCCCGAAGGTAAAATAATTGTAGGCTAGGAGGATTATATATGATAAAAAGTAAAAATAAGCAGTTTGCTGTTATTGGTTTGGGCAGATTTGGAAGAGCGGTTACCAAAACCCTTGTGGATAATGGCTGTGATGTTTTATGCTGTGATAAGAATATGTCTCTTATTAAACAAATGGAACCTTATGTTACAAAGGCAATGCAGATAGATGTTATGCAGGAAAATGCTCTTGAGGCTTTGGGACTTAATAACTTTGATGTTGTTATTGTTGCTATTGGTGACAGCCTTGAATCAAGTGTTATGGCTACAATGTATGCCAAGGAGGCAGGAGTTAAGACTGTAATTGTTAAAGCACAGAATATGTCCGAAAAGAAAATACTTGAAAAAATAGGTGCTGATAGGGTAGTTATGCCTGAAATGGATTCAGGCAGCAGACTTGCAATAAATCTTATAACCACAAACGTAATTGAATATATAAGTTTTTCCGAGAAGTATGCCATGGCTGAAATTACACCTTTAAAGGAGTGGGAGAATAAAACTCTTGTTGAGGCTAACATAAGAGCCAAGTACGGCTTTAATGTTGTTGCAATTAAGGAGAATGATGAGGTTATAGTTTCTCCTGTGGCCGACACTGTAATTAAGGCAGGACAGATACTTGTAATTATTGGGGAAAACAAACAGATACAAAAATACAGCTAGGAGCAGTTATGGAAAGGTTTATAGACAGTACACACAATAAGATTATAAAGGAAATAAATTGCCTTAAAAATAAAAAGGACAGAGATAAAAGGGGTCTTTTTATACTTGAGGGAGAAAGACTTATATCAGAAATATCAAATGATTGGGAAATAAAATATATAGCTATGGCAAAAAGCTACAAAGGCAAAAGGAATTACAGTGAAAATGTTTATATTATGTCTGACAGTCTTTTTGAAAAAATTTCCGATACAGTAAATCCACAGGGCGTACTTGCAGTGTGCAGTATTAAGGATTTTGATGCAGCTGGTGTTGATTTGGGAGGGAATCCTTTTTATGTGATTCTTGAAAATGTAATGGACCCCGGTAATATGGGAACTATTATAAGAACTGCCGATGCAGCAGGAGCTGACGGAATATTTTTAAGTAAGGGCTGTGTTGATATATATAATCCAAAGGTAATAAGATCAACAATGGGTTCAATTTTTCATTTGCCTATATACAGAAATATAAATACCCGTGAAATTGTAAAAAGAATGAATGCTTGCGGTATTATTACAATGGCGGCACATTTAAAGGGAAACACAACTCCTTATAATGTTAATATGAAAGGGGGCTGTGCCGTAATAATAGGAAATGAGGCAAATGGCTTAAGTGATGAATTAAGTAATGAGGCCGGGAGTCTTGTAAGAATACCAATGCCGGGAAAGGCAGAAAGTATGAATGCAGGAATAGCGGCAGGAATTTTAATATATGAGGCTGTTCGTCAAAGGTTAGGTGATCAATATGAAAAGAATAAGCTGGGATGAATATTTTATGAGTATGGCAGAGCTTGCAAGCAAGCGTTCAACCTGTTTAAGACGTCAGGTAGGAGCAGTAATAGTTAAGGATAATCAGGTTTTGTCCACAGGCTATAACGGGGCACCTAAAGGGCTTGCAAACTGCTGTGACTTAGGTGAGTGTCTAAGACAGAAGATGGGTATACCAAGCGGTGAAAGACACGAGCTTTGCAGAGCTGTTCATGCTGAAAACAATGCAATTACTCAATGTGCCGTTAACGGTGTAAGCTGTAAGGGCGGTACTCTTTATGTTACTGCAAGCCCTTGTACTATGTGTACGAAGCAGTTAATAAACGCAGGTATTGTAAGAATAGTAGCTAAAGAAATGTACCCTGATGATATGGGAAAGCAGATGCTTGAAGAAAGCGGAGTTAAGTTTGAGCTTTTTGGGATATAAATTTAAGTAAATAAGATGAGTTAAAAAGACGTACTTTAGTTCCCCTCACATAAGACAGTAATATTTGCTTTTTGAGAACGGAGCAGCCGTCAAGTTGCTTCGTTCTCTTGTTACATTTGAAACAACGACAATGGCAGAAATCCTACCAAGTCATAATAAATATCAATCTCTTGCGTCCTATGACCGTCAATTTTTTGCGGTGCGTGGACGTAAACACGTTTTACCATATCGTTTAATATAGTCGGCGTTAATTCCTGTAAATCAAACCCCACAATTCAAAAGTACGAAAACGGCGAGATTGAAATATCCTTGAGTATGATAAACGAGCTTGCGAACTCTCTCGACACAACCGCAACCTACCTGCTCGGTTACAAAATCGAAACGGTTAAGCCTGACATCACAACCTTTGCGGACGTGGCGGCTATGCTGTTTGAATTAGAAAAAGTTACGGGATTGAAATTTGATATTGGCGTAAAACGTCCGCCGAGAGATGGTAACCGGGAATGTTCGCTGAAATTAGACAGAAAGGCGAAAACAGATTTTAACGCGGATATGTGTTTGTTCCTTGAGGATTGGGCGGATGCGAGAGAAAATTACAAAGCGGAAAAATACGAGGATTGTAAAGATAAGACGCTTGCGTATTATTTAAGATTGCCGGTATCGACAAAGCCGCAGGCAGAAGATAACTCTGTCAAGGTAAAAGTGCCGGATGTTGAATTTTAATTTTTACAGCATTAGAATTATTTTACAAGAACAGATATTGTAATAGAAACAAAAATTGCAAAAAATTTTTTATATTTTTGCAACGTATTCCTGTTTTCAATCGTTTTATAAGTGAAAGACCTTTAAAACAAAAAATAAATTAAAAAGGAGTAATGACTTATGAAAAAGATTATAGGAGCGATTACAATATGCGCGGCTGTCGCCGTTGCGGCAATGCTTGTTATGGCGGAGGATATTGATAACTTCAACACTGTAGATTATGTAGATGAAATGATTAGAGGACTTGAGGATATTTCAGTCGACGGTCAGCCTATGGTTATCGCACCAAACCCTATGGCAGACAAAGCGGACACGGAATATTCGGTCGTTGTGAACAATGAAACAGTAGATTTAGGCAAGAACAAAATTTATGTTTCAGACGACGGCGCGGTTATGGTTCCCGTCAGAGCGATTGCGGAAAAACTCGGCTATACTGTCGGCTGGGACGATATAAACAAGGGAATAAAAATTGATAACGGCATTATTAATTCAACCTTATGTATCGGTGAAAATTTATATGCTACTGTTTCATCAACGGCTATTGGTATGTCTGCGCCGACAAGCCTTGAAAATGCGCCCGAACTTAAAAATTCTACAACATATATACCTGCAAAATTCTTTGAACTTTTATATTGCACGATTAAGATTGAGAATAACACGGTTACGATAAGTACAGAAGATAACGAAGCAAATGTTCAAATACCCGGTCCGTTCATCAAGTACAAAACGATTGACGAGGCAAGGGCGGCTGTAAAATTCAGCGCTGCGGTTCCGTTAAAAGTTCCGGCGGGATATGAACTTACATACGTTGCCGTTATGTCGGGTGAAATGCTTCAGCTCGACTATTCCGACAAGGACGATAACACAATTACTTTCCGCACCGCAGAGGGTGTCGAGGATATAAGCGGCGATTACAACGAATATAAGTCAACCTCAAAAATCAAGGTCGGTGATACTGAAATCACCGTAAAAGGTGACGGAAAGACAATCAATAACGCTATGTGGACGGATAAAGGTATGGTATATACTATATACGCGGACAAAGGTTTAAGCGAAAAGGAGCTGACGGAAATGGCCGACAGCGTTTATAAGAGCCTACGGAAATGCGGAATAATTGATAGCGTTAAATAAAATATGATGTAATGTGTCAGAACTATCTTGTTACATTCATATGAAAAATAACGGAGCCGCTTAAATAATTTGCGGCTCCGTAAAATGCGCGTTGGGGGTGTTCGCTTGGAAACTGCGGAAAATTATATAGGTTCGCTTCTTGATAAATACGGCAATACCATATTAAGGCTTGCCTATACATATCTGAAAAATCAAGCGGATGCCGAAGACGTTGTGCAGGACGTCTTTTTGTCGATTATAGAAAAACAGCCTGTTTTCAATGACGAAACGCACGAAAAATCCTGGATAATCAGAGCTGCGATAAATACCTGCAAGGATAGATTAAAGTTGTATTGGAATAAAAATAAATGCTCTATTGATGATATAGGCGAAATATCAAGCAATGATACATACAATATTGATTCAACGGTATTGGACGCGGTAATGTCCTTATCCGAAAAATACCGAATTGTTGTATATATGTTTTATTACGAGGAATATTCAACGCCTGAAATCGCTCGGCTTATCGGCAAAAGCGAAGTAACGGTCAGATCGCTGCTGCATAGGGCGAGAAAACAGTTGAAAATTATGTTGAAGGAGGAGTATGATTTTGAGCGAGAAATATAAAGACGCATTAAACAAAATCGTCGTTTCGGACGAGTTGAAAGAAAAAATCATAGCAAAGGCTTCTCTAAAGGAAACAATTTCTCCGTCGGTAACGCGCAATAATACGCGCCGTTTGCGATACTTTTATCTGCGCCATTACGCCGGTTTGGCTGCTTGCTTCTTGATATGTGCGTCTGCCGTATTTACAGGCAAATATGTTTACAGCCCCGATATAACGTCTGTTGACGAAACACCCGTTGATTCTGTATCGGAAGCGGATAATCAAAACGGTTATACGGGGTTCGATACCGACGCTTCGATAAAAGACAACAACGGCTCAAATCATAACGCCGTAAGTATTGTTCCGCCGGATAATCGTAATATAAATACCGCACCGATAAATTCGCCGATAAATGACGTTTCACCACCGAGCAACGCCGCATCGGCAGATACGGCGAACATAGATAATAACACGGTAAGCGTTGAAAATATCGGAGGCAATTCGGATAATAATATTTATGAAAGCGGCGACCTTAATAAAATCGATAATGATACTTTAGTGAAGGAGTCCATTGGAGACAATTCGGATTTAGTTGTTCATCCCATTTACAGTGCGGAAGATATAGAAGAAGTACAAAAACAGGTCGGATATGTATTTAAGCTGCCGCAGTATATTCCCGACGGGTACACTATAGGGGAGTGCAGCGTGATTTTCGGCAGTCTTATTGAAATTAATTATAACAGCGTGGACAATAATATTCTTTACCGTACCGAAAAAACAGACGGCGACGTCAGCGGCGATTATAACGAATATAAAATGGTAGAAACGGAAATAATCAATAATACGGAAATCACGCTGAAGGGTTCGGACGATTTATATTATAACGCCGTATGGAATGATGATTGCGCCTATGCGCTCAGTATTGAAAACGGTCTTGATAAGGAAACGCTGATGAAGATCGCGGAAAATGTAGATTATCCCCCGGATACATCAAACGAAACGGAAATCGGCGAAGATTCGGATACGCCCGACGCGGAGGCTGATACCATATCGGAATTTAATTCAGACGAAAATGAAGCTGTCGGCGATTTTATGGCAACACCGGATAAGGATTGAAAACAGCCGGGTTTTTATGGAGTTGACGCTTGGAGAATTAAGGGAACGGGATTATAAGCAAGCCGTACGGTTTGTGATAGGCATACTGAAGCTTATTCGTAAGATCTTTCCCGGTTCGGAAAATATACGAAAAAAAGAGGAATGGATTGTGAAAATCATAAGTAATATTATTTGCACTTTTTTCGACAGTGTGAGACAACAGAAGCTGATTTTTGAGGTTAAGCGTATAACTGTAATTCCGTATTGATGGGTGTCCGTTTTGGCACACTCATCAAGAACGTAACAAACCGTGATTGCCCTTGCAATACAGAGATCGCTAAATCGGCTGTTTCCTGTCACGGTTTACAAAACTTGTATGGGATACGCAAATGACACCCCATAGATAAGCGGGGTTTTATCACTGTTGAAATAAGAATCGCTCAAAAAATTCTTGCACAATACCTGATGTACCGTTTCGGTATGTCAGGTATATTTTATCATTTATACACAGACTGCTACAACTAACTCCTTTGATTATTCAAAAAAGTGACAGCCGTTTCAACTACCCCCATCAATACCTATATTAAAAATCTTAAAGTAATTGCGGAAAGATGCAGCAGTGCTGATGAGTTTAAAAATGAGGTTAATAAGAATTACGGTAATTATTCAGGAGGTAATTATCTTGATATGACATCAGGATTTTTCTTTAATTAAAAAAAGCGGCTAAGCCGCTTTTTTTAATACTCAGGTTCAATTAAGTTAATATTAGTTCGGAATATGTTTTCTCCGTTCTGAATAACAATTTCGCCTTTTGTTTTGCAAGTGAAATTACTGATATGTATATCGTGAATAGGCATTTGCGGCAAGCCTGAAATTGAAATAGGTTTACCTGCTTTGGTGCAATTAATATTGTTAATATAAATATTCTTAAATTCAGGGATTTCCTCCGGGGATACCTCCTGACCTTCCTTAGTATCCATATTATAGCCCATATTAAATGTAATTGCTTCGTTGTGAATACTAATCATATTAATATTGTCAATATAAATCTTTTCAACAACACCGCCTCTGCCAAGACAGCTCTTAAATCTTAAACCAATGTCAGTACCGATAAATGTACAGTCATTTACATAAATGTTTTTAAGACCGCCTGACATTTCACTTCCGGCAACAAATCCGCCGTGACCGTGATATACAACACAGTTGCTGACAGAAACATATTCAGAAGGCACGCCAAGCTTTCTTCCGTCTTCGTTTTTGCCTGACTTGATGCAGATTGCATCATCGCCTACGTCAAATGTACAGCTGCTTATTTTAACATACTTACAGCTGTCAACGTCAATACCGTCTGCATTCTGTGCAAACCAAGGATTTCTGACATTAATGTTTCTTATAGTCAGGTTCTTGCACAACCAAGGGTGAATTCCCCATGCAGGAGAGTTCTGGAATGTTGGTCCGTCAAGAAGAACCTTGTTGCATCTTGTAAGATTTAATAAAACGGGACGTAAGAAGTCGTGATATTTTTCGCAGGTTTCCTTATCCTTGTAAAGCTGTGGATTAGGAATAAGAGTGTTGTTAGCCTCTAAATTTATTTCAGACGGCCACCATACTGTTTCTTCAGGACCTTCTTCTACAATACCACCCTCAGCAATAGTCTCTTTCCAATTTGCACCTGAAATTTTCCATTTCTTAACAGGTCTCCAACGTCTGCCGTTGCCGTTAATAATACCTTCACCTGTAATGGCAATATTTTCAAGATCCTTGCCGTAAATAGGGGATATGCAGCGATACATAAACAATCCCTCAAAGCTTGTATTAATAAGTGGATAGTCCTTAGGGTTGTTTGAGAAGAAAATTATAGCTCCCTTTTGTAAATGAAGGTTTACATTACTTTTAAGTTCAATAGGACCGGTATACCATACACCATTAGGTACAACTACAATACCGCCGCCATCGGCATTACATTTTTCTATTGCCTTTTTGAATGCCTCTTGATTGTTGGTTCTTGTGTCACAGATTGCACCAAAGTCAGTAATAGGATAACATACATCCCTGAATGTTGGCAGTAAGACGTCAAATTCCGGCTTTTCCATTTTTCTTTCCTCCTGAAATCATCATCATTTTATGCTTCGGATATATATCCGATTAAAATTTACTTTATACAATTACATTCTATAACATTTTTCTTAAATAGTCTAGTTTTTTTTGAAATTTTGTGGTATGATATAAAAATAGTATATTTTTTTAGGGAGAGTGTGATTGAAATGCCTATTAAAGTTTCAGATAATTTACCTGCAAAGGGAATTTTGAACAAAGAAAGTATATTTGTAATGGGTGAGGATAGAGCTTTTCACCAAGATATAAGACCTCTTAAAATTTTAATTTTAAATCTTATGCCGAATAAACAGCAGACAGAGGTGCAGCTTTTAAGGATTTTAAGTAATTCACCCTTACAGCTTGAGGTAAGCTTTTTACATATGGAAAGTCATATATCAAAAAATACGTCAGAGGAATATCTTTCTGAATTTTATAAGGTGTTTGACGATGTTAAAAGTCAGAAATTTGACGGTATGATTATTACAGGTGCGCCTGTGGAGCAAATACCTTATGAGGAGGTAAACTACTGGCAGGAGCTTACGGGAATAATGGAGTGGAGTAAGGCTAATGTACATAGTACATTCCATATTTGCTGGGGTGCTCAGGCAGGACTTTATTATCACTATGGTGTGCCAAAGTATCAGCTTGATAAGAAAATGTTTGGGGTATTTCCTCATACAAAGATTTATAATCATATTGACCTTTTAAGAGGCTTTGACGATATTTTTTATGTTCCTCATTCAAGACATACAGAGGTAAGGGTTGAGGACGTGGAAAAAATTAAGGAGCTTAATATTTTGTCAAAGTCTGATGAATCGGGTCTTTATATTGTGGCTACTGAGGATTGCCGACAGATATTTGTAATGGGACATTCTGAGTATGAAACAGATACTCTTGCCAATGAGTATTTCAGAGATTTGAATAAAGGACTTGAAATTGACGTACCTAAGCACTATTTTATTGATGATGATCCCCAAAAGGGACCTATTGCATTGTGGAAGGCTCACAGCAGTTTGCTTTACACAAATTGGCTTAATTATTGCGTATATCAGAGTACTCCTTTTGATGTAAGTGAAATTGGTAAGAGAAATAAATAAGTAATTTGATATTTTTTTGATATTTTCATTATTTATTGAAATACTATTATTAAAATAATTTGTGGAGGAATAGATAATGAAGGTACCTGCAGTCAGAGTGCAAATTGGAGATATTGTTCAGCTATCTAAAAAATTACCTAATTTACAGGAAGAGGTAATAGGAATAAGGCAGTCTTTGGGGGCGGAAAATTCGGTTTGTCTTTTATTAAAGAGCAGTGAAAATACTGTGGAACGTGTACTGCCAAAGAAAAAGGAAGTCGAAGTTCTTGCCGGAAATCTAATTTGAAGAAAATTTATATGTTAAACAAATATCCAATTAACTGTATTAATATTTTATGATAACAATGAAAGCGTGTAGAATCAATTAAGGTTTTACACGCTTTTTTGAAAAATGGTGGAAAATATGTTCGAAAAATTGCAAAAATCGAAAAAAAATTCTAATATCTGTTGATTTATATAATTTGTTGTGTTATACTCATTCCATAGGAGTTGATAGTATGAGTGACTTTAAAATTGTATCAAAATATAAGCCGACAGGTGACCAGCCTCAGGCTATTGAAAAGCTTGTTAAGGGTTTGAATGATGGCAAAAAATTTCAGACTCTTTTAGGTGTTACGGGAAGCGGTAAGACTTTTACAATGGCGAATATTATTGAAAAGGTTAATAAACCTACTCTTGTTATTGCACATAACAAGACATTGGCTGCACAGCTTTACAATGAGTTTAAGGAATTTTTTCCTAATAATGCCGTTGAATATTTTGTGTCCTATTATGATTATTATCAGCCTGAGGCTTATGTTCCTTCTACTGATACTTACATTGAAAAGGACAGTTCTGTAAATGATGAAATAGATAAGCTGCGCCACTCTGCTACATCTGCTCTTTTTGAAAGAAAGGATGTTATTGTTGTTGCCAGTGTAAGCTGTATATACGGTTTAGGTGCTCCTATTGACTATAACACAATGACGCTGTCTATAAGACCCGGTATGGAGAAAAGCAGGGAAGATGTTTTAAAGCGTCTTGTGGAAATTCAGTATACAAGAAATGAAATGGATTTTCAAAGAGGTAATTTCAGGGCGAAGGGAGATGTAGTAGAGGTCATTCCTGCTGGTAATGATGATACGGCTATAAGAATTGAATTTTTTGGCGATGAAATTGACAGAATAACTGAAATTGATGTGCTTACAGGTGAAATAAAGGGCAGAAGAAATCATATTTCTATTTTCCCTGCTTCACATTATGTAACGTCAGGTGATAATTTAAAAAGAGCCTTAAAGGATATAAGTGCTGAGCTTGATGAACGATATGCTGAGCTTAAATCTCAGGACAAGCTTCTTGAAGCACAGAGAATATTACAGAGAACCAATTATGATATGGAAATGATGCAGGAAATGGGCTTTTGTTCGGGAATTGAGAATTATTCAAGACATCTTGACGGAAGAGAGCCGGGAAGTATGCCCAATACTCTTATAGATTATTTTCCCGAGGATTTTCTTATGATTGTTGATGAAAGTCATGTTACCATTCCTCAGGTTGGAGGTATGTATAATGGTGACAGATCAAGAAAAACTACTCTTGTTGACTTCGGTTTCAGACTTCCGTCAGCACTTGATAACCGACCTTTGAAATTTGAGGAATTTGAGGGCAAAATAAATCAGATGATATTCGTGTCTGCAACTCCCAATAAATATGAAAATGCTCATTCAGAACAGGTTGTGGAGCAGATAATAAGACCTACGGGACTTCTTGACCCTGAGGTTGAGGTGCGACCTGTTGAAGGACAGATAGACGACCTTATAAGTGAAATTAACAAAACTGTTGCAAAGGGGAACAAGGTGCTTGTTACTACTCTTACCAAAAAAATGGCAGAGGATTTAACTCAGTATCTTAAAGAAAGCGGTATCAGAGTTAATTATCTTCACTCTGATATTGATACTCTTGAAAGACTTGAAATTATAAGGGATTTAAGATTAAATGTATTTGATGTTCTTGTAGGCATAAATCTTTTAAGAGAAGGTCTTGATATTCCCGAGGTCAGCCTTGTTGCCATAATAGATGCTGACAAGGAGGGCTTTTTAAGGAGCGAAACATCGCTTATACAGACTATAGGGCGTGCGGCAAGAAATGCCGAGGGTCACGTTATAATGTATGCCGATACCATGACTGATTCAATGCGAAAGGCTATTACGGAAACAAACAGACGTCGTTATATTCAGGAAGAATATAACAGGGAAAATAATATTGTTCCCAAAACAATTAAGAAAAAGGTACATGAAATTATTGCGGCAACAGAGGGTGTTACAAGGAAAAAGAGTGATATTCTGGACAAAGACCCTGAATCTATGTCAAGAGAAGAGCTTTTGGCTGTAATAAAGAAGCTGGAAAAGAATATGAAAAAGGCTGCTGCTGATTTGGATTTTGAGAAGGCGGCAGAAATCAGAGATAAAATTATTGAAATGAAGAAATTATCTTTACTTTAACAGGTGATAAAAATGGCGAAAAATGAAATTGTAATAAAAGGTGCAAGAGCAAACAATCTTAAAGGTTTTGACCTTACCATACCCAGGGACAAGCTTGTAATATTTACCGGTTTAAGCGGCAGCGGTAAGTCAAGCCTTGCCTTTGATACTATATATGCAGAGGGACAGAGAAGATATGTTGAGAGCCTTAGCTCTTATGCCAGAATGTTTTTGGGGCAGATGGAAAAGCCGGAATGTGACAGCATTGAAGGCTTATCTCCTGCCATATCTATTGACCAGAAAACCACAAGCAACAATCCCCGTTCAACTGTAGGTACAGTTACGGAAATATATGATTATTTAAGACTGCTTTACGCAAGGGTTGGTATTCCTCATTGTCCTAAGTGCGGTAAAGAAATACACAAGCAGACGGTTGACCAGATTACAGACAAAATTCTTGAGCTTGAAGAGGGTACAAGAATACAGCTACTTGCACCTGTTGTAAGAAACAGGAAGGGTGAACATATAAAACTTCTTGAGGATGCTAAGAGAAGCGGTTATGTAAGGGTAAGAGTTGATGGAAGTATTTACGATTTGGGAGAAAAAATTGAACTTGATAAGAATAAAAAGCACAATATTGAAATTGTTGTAGACAGACTTGTTGTGAGAGAGGGAATGGAGCAGAGATTAAGTGAGTCTATTGAAACTGTTTCTGCCTTGACAGGTGGTATACTTCTTGTTGATATTGTTGGCGGTGATGAAATTGTTTTCAGTCAGAATTTTGCCTGCCCTGATTGTGGTATCAACATTGAAGAAATTGAGCCGCCTATGTTTTCATTTAATAATCCTAGCGGTGCTTGTTCCGACTGTATGGGATTAGGTGTAAAAATGATTATTGATGAGGATATTATTGTGCCAAACAAAAATTTGTCTTTAAGGCAGGGTGCAATAAATGCTATGGGATGGGGGAATATTGCAAGTCCCGAATCCTCTGCATATTCTCTTGTTAATGCTCTTATGAATATTTACAGCTTTGATATGGACACGCCTTATAAGGATTTGCCTCAGGAGGCGAGAGATGCCATAATGTATGGTACTCACGGAAAGGAAGTTAAAGTGCCTTATAAAGTGGCGGGCAAGACAAGATATTATACATTTGCTTTTGAAGGTGTTATTACAAGCCTTGAAAGAAGGTACAGAGAAAGCACGTCTGATGCGGCAAAGGAAGAATATGAATCCTATATGACAAGTGTTAAGTGTCCAAGCTGCCATGGCAGGAGATTAAAGCCTGAGGTACTTGCTGTAACTGTTGGAGGCAAAAATATTGCTGAGGTTACGGAAATGTCAATTAAGGATTTGCAGCAATTTTTCCTTAACATAAAGTGGACTGATACAGAGAGGGCTATAGGTGAACAAATTTTTAAGGAAATAAATGCCAGAATAGGCTTTCTTATGAATGTAGGTCTTGATTATCTTACTCTTGCAAGAACAGCAGGCACACTTAGCGGAGGAGAAGCACAGAGAATAAGACTTGCAACACAGATAGGCTCAGGTTTGGTAGGGGTACTTTATATACTGGATGAGCCAAGTATAGGTTTGCATCAAAGAGATAATGACAAGCTGCTGGGAACTTTGAAACATTTAAGGGATTTAGGCAATACTCTTATTGTAGTTGAACATGATGAGGATACAATGAGAGAATCAGACTATATTGTAGATATAGGTCCTTATGCAGGTGAGCATGGCGGAGAGGTTATATTTGCCGGTGAATATAATGATATTCTTAAATGCGAAAAATCTATAACAGGTGCCTTTTTAAGCGGAAGAGAAAAAATAGAGGTTCCTGTTGAAAGAAGAAATGGCAGTGGCGAATTTTTGACAATAAGAGGAGCAAAGGAAAATAACCTTAAAAATATTGATGTCAGCATTCCTTTGGGCTGTTTTGTATGTGTTACGGGAGTATCGGGAAGCGGCAAAAGTTCTCTTGTAAATGAGGTATTGTATAAAACTCTTGCCAGAGATTTAAACAGGGCAAAATTAAAGCCGGGTAAGTATGATGAAATAATAGGACTTGAAAATTTGGATAAGGTTATAAATATTGACCAAAGCCCAATAGGCAAGACACCCCGTTCAAATCCTGCAACATATACAGGCTTATTTGACCTTATAAGAGATTTGTATACACAGCTGCCTGAATCTAAGGTTAGAGGCTTTAGTAAAGGAAGATTTAGCTTTAATGTTAAGGGAGGCAGATGCGAAGCCTGTAAGGGTGACGGTATATTAAAAATAGAAATGCATTTTCTGCCTGATGTTTATGTTCCCTGTCAGGTTTGCGGAGGTAAGAGATATAACAGAGAAACCCTTGAAGTAAAGTATAAAGGCAAGACTATTGCCGATGTTCTTGATATGACTATTGATGAGGCTTGTATTTTCTTTGAAAATCTGCCAAGAATTAAAAATAAACTGGATACTCTTAAAGCTGTTGGTTTAGGATATGTTAAACTTGGACAGAGCTCTACTACATTAAGCGGTGGTGAGGCACAGAGAGTAAAGCTTGCTACAGAACTCAGTAAAAGAAGTACAGGAAAGACTATTTATGTTCTGGACGAGCCGACTACAGGTCTTCACAGCTATGATGTAAGAAGGCTTATTAATATTTTACAGCAGCTTACGGAGGGGGGAAATACTGTTGTGGTAATTGAGCACAATCTTGATGTTATTAAGACTGCTGATTATATTATTGACTTGGGTCCTGAGGGCGGTGATGGCGGCGGTACTGTTGTTGCGACAGGTAAACCTGAGGAAATTTGTGATGTTGAGGAGTCTTATACGGGTAAGTATTTGAAAAAGCTTTTATAAAACTATGAACGAAGAAAAAATATTAGACGAAATATTTAAAAAAGTATATTCTGATTTTATCAGTATGAATATTCCTGTTTCTGACAACATTAATCCTGATATAAAATTGAGCAGAGCACAGAGAAAATGGGGAAGCTGTAAAATGTCTAAAAAGCCAAATGATTACAGGTTTCATATTAGTATAAGTGAAAATTGTTTTAAAGAGCCTGATTATATTCGGTTTATAAGTAATACTATGGCTCATGAGCTTATACACACTGTAAGAGGTTGTTTTAATCACGGAGCCAAATTTCAAAGCTATGCAGTAAAGGCTGCAGAGCTTGGATATACTGTAAATACAACAAGTAAAAGCAGTGTTGAAAAAACTGATGAGGAAAAATTTAAAGAGGCCAAACATATTTTAAGATGTAAAATTTGCGGTGAAATGTATTACAGATTAAGATTTCCCAAGGATCCAAAATATATTGATAAAATAGTGTGCGGAAGATGCAGAGGAAAGCTTGAAAAAATTAAGTAAAAAAACTGTGGTATTGGTACAAAGTACTGAAACCACAGTTTTTTATTTTAGCAATGCTTGTTTTTGATAATCTTTTGGAGATATGCCGTATTCCTTTTTAAAGGCTCTGAAAAAGCTTGTGTAGTCTTCAAAACCGTATTTTTCAGCAACTGCGGTAATGGGTTCTCCTGTAGCAATGGCACTTCTGCAGTTATGCAATCTTTTTTTTATTATATATTGATGCAGTGAAATTCCTAAATTATCCTTAAATATGTGAGAAATATAATATTTGCTTACAAAAAAGTGTTTTGCAATGCTGTCTAGAGTTAAATCTTCAGTTATGTTTCTGTTTATATAATCAAATATAAGTGCATGAAGCTCTTTTTGGGGAGAGGCCGTTGTTAGGTTATTGTTATTATAGACAATTCTGTTAATTTTAAGGATTACGGTTATTATGTGGTTAATAATGGTTGTTTTTTTGAAAATCTGATCTTCATTATATTCCTGCCAAAGCTCTAAAAGGCTTGCAAATAAATCATTAAACTGTATATATTCCAAATGATATAAATAAATTTGATTTTCTGCGGCAAAATTAAAGCCGAATTCTATATTGTCAATAATGTCAGACAGTTTTTTTAAAAAGTCCTTGTTAAGCCAAAGGACAAATCTTCGGTATGAATATTTTTCATCAATATATGTGGGACTATGAACAACATCGGGAGGTATTAAAAGGAAATCTCCCTGATTCAGGTCATAGCACTTATCACCTACTGAATATTTTACCTTACCTTCAAGAAAGAAATAAAGCTCATAATTGCTGTGATAGTGGGGCTCTATTGTATCAATTTTTATGTCATTGTAGTAAAATGCTTCATAATCTGTTGAATTCATATATTGGCGTCTTATAAAGGAGATAGCCGTATTGTGAATTTTTTTTCTTCCCATAACAATGTCCTCTAAATCACTTGTGAAACAGTTACAAAAATTTTTTCCCTTTAAATATATTATATAGCAAAATGACAACTTTTGCAATGTTTAAAACAATTAAAACAATGTTATAAGTTTTAAATTATAGATATAATAAGGATACAATGATAAATGAGTAAAAGTAAAGGAGGAATTACTATGAAATTATCATTCAGATGGTACGGTGAAGATGACAAGGTTACTTTGGAAAATATCAAACAGATTCCCGGTATGCATTCTATTGTAACAGCCGTATATGATGTTCCTGTTGGTGAGGTTTGGAGCAATGAAAGTATTGAAAGGCTTAAAAGGCTTACAGAGGAAGCAGGGCTTGCTTTTGAAGTAATTGAAAGTATACCTGTTCACGAGGATATTAAGCTTGGAAAGCCTACAAGAGATAAGTACATAGAAAATTATTGCGAAAACATAAGAAGGGTTGCCAAAGCAGGTATTAAATGTATTTGCTATAATTTTATGCCTGTATTTGACTGGACAAGGACTCAGCTTGACCATGTTTTAGATGATGGTTCAACATCTCTTGTTTATTATCAGGATCAGGTTGACAAGGTAAATCCCCTTGAAAGTGACAGTGACTTGACCTTACCCGGCTGGGATTCAAGCTATACAAGGGAAGAATTAAAATCTGTAGTTGCTGAATACAATGCCATGGATGAGGATACATTATGGGATAATTTAAAGTATTTTCTTGAAAGGGTAATTCCTGTAGCGGCTGAATGTGATGTAAATATGGCTATACATGAGGATGACCCTTGCTGGAGTATATTTGGTCTTCCAAGAATTATTGTGGATGAAAAGAGTTTAGACAGATTTTTAAGCCTTGTTGATGACAAGCACAATGGTATTACTCTTTGTACAGGTTCTCTTGGATGTTCTGCTAAAAATGATGTTCCTGCTATGGCTGCCAAGTATGCTGAAATGGGAAGAATTCATTTTGTGCATTTAAGAAATGTTGCTATTTTAGATGATAATAAGGGATTTGAAGAAAGAGCACATCTTTCCTGCTGCGGTTCACTTGATATGTTTGCTATAGTAAAGGCTTTGCATGATAATGGTTTTGACGGTTATGTAAGACCGGACCATGGCAGAATGATTTGGGGAGAAACAGGAAGAGCGGGCTATGGTTTGTATGACCGAGCTTTAGGTGCAACTTATATTAACGGATTATGGGAAG
>DBGCRA010000047.1:0-3466 GCA_048359195.1 Candidatus Gallispira sp. | reverse complement strand
TTTAAACAAATTAATAAAAATATTTTTATGCAAATCGCCAATAAAAAAAACACTTTTGTTCAAATTTATAAATTTCAATGCATTTTAGAACAATTTTTATTAAAAAAACAGCCGTAAATAGGTAATAATTAACAAAATCTTTAGTAAAAAGTAATGTTTAACAACATTGAGAAAAAAATAGTACAAATTTTTGTACACTAAATACATTGAATTATTGTTTTTTGCCGTTTTTTTAAGTATTTTTAAACTGTTTTCACATATTGATAGCTATTATTTAATAAAATAATCTGTTATCATTTTTCTGTATATTAGATTAATGTAATTATATATTTTATTTATATTAATATTATTCATAATTATCATAGTAACAAATTAAATTTTTGCTTTTCTAAATTAATTATGTATATATTTTTGCTTATAATAATATATACTTATAGTTGTATTAATTAATATAAAATATATAACAATTTTTTATAAATAAAAGCAGAAGGTCAATACTGACATTCTGCTCCCATTTATTCAATATATTCATTTATACTAATATTATTATTAATAAGTCTTTTATTCACCCATTCCTTAAACAATGTATAAACTATTGATGAAAGAGGTATAAACACAAGCATACCCATTACACCAAAAAGTTTACCTCCAAGAGTAACTGAAACCAATACCCATATTGAAGGAAGTCCAACTGAATTTCCAACTACGTGAGGATAAATTAAATTACCCTCAATTTGCTGTATAACAAGAAAAATAACAATAAAAATCAAAGCCTGTACAGGACTTATAATTAATATCAACAGAGTAGAAATAAAACAGCCTATAAATGCACCTACAATTGGTATAAGTGCCGTAAATGCAATTAAAACACCAATCAAAAGACTGTAAGGCATTCTGAATATACTAAGGACTATGAAAAACATACCTCCAAGTATACAAGCCTCAAGACACTGACCTGTTAAAAAATTGGAAAATGTTTTATAGCTAAGACCGGCAATATCAAGTAATTTTTCTGCTATATCTTTTTTAAAAAAAGCAAATATAACCTTTTTTGCCTGAACAGACAATTTTTCTTTTTGCAAAAGTATATAAATAGCAAATATAAATCCTACAACAATATTTACTGTTGTACTGAATATTGTTGTAACCACACCAATAGTTGAATTTATCATACTTCCGCCACTTTTAATAAAATTAGCAATATAACCAAAGGCTGTATGCCAATCAAAATTCATTAGCTTTTCAATATAATAATTTATATCATCACTGCCAAAGAAATTACCAATAACATATTTTGAATAATCTTTTAAACGTGGTATAAAGTCATAAATACTATTGCCAATGCTGTATAAAGTGTTTATAAGCTGAGGCACAACAATATTTACAACTGCTATAATTATAATTACAAGAAAAATTATTGATAAAATAAGACTTAATGGTCTTGAAATTTTATCAGAAACCTCTTTTTTTAATATTTTATTACTTTTAAACAAAGAGTCTTCAATAGCCTTCATTGGTATATTTAATGCAAATGCCATTGCTCCGCCAATTATAAAAGGTATCAAAACAGTCAAAAGAATACCTGTATAATATAAAATTTCTCTTAAATTTTCAAATGCTGTAAATACAGCTACCGTAAAAACTATAATTAAAAGGATTTTTTTAATATTATCTTTATCTAAATTCAAATTTAATCACCTTTATTTAACTTTTTAATTTTAACCTTATTGCCATTTTCATCTACAACATACATTTTTTCAAGGTAATTTTTTTTAAATCCTTCCTTAAAAAGTTTTACATACTCTTTTCTAAGCTCTGCTCTCTTAATTTCTTCTTCAGGAGTTAAACCTATAGTTTTAGCTTTATGAGCTAAATGGTTAATTTCCTTTATTAATTCATCCATTCTTTCCATAAAATCACCTTAATTTTTAGGTACAAGCTTAGTCATACCACCCATATATGGCTGTAAAGCTACAGGAATATTAACAGAACCATCTTCATTTAAATTATTTTCAAGGAAAGCAATTAACATTCTTGGAGGTGCAACACAAGTATTATTAAGAGTATGAGCAAAATATTTGCCTTTTTCACCATGTACTCTTATCTTAAGTCTTCTTGCCTGAGCATCACCTAAATTGGAACAGCTGCCTACTTCAAAATATTTCTTCTGTCTTGGTGACCATGCTTCAACATCAATAGACTTAACCTTCAAATCAGCTAAGTCACCTGAACAACATTCAAGTGTTCTTACAGGAACATCAAGAGTTCTAAAGAAATCTACTGTATTCTGCCAAAGCTTATCAAACCACATAGGACTTTCTTCAGGCTGACAAACAACAATCATTTCCTGTTTTTCAAACTGATGAATTCTGTAAACTCCTCTTTCTTCAATACCATGTGCACCTTTTTCTTTTCTGAAACAAGGTGAAAAACTGGTTAAAGTTTGTGGTAAATCCTCATCTTTTAAAATTGTATCAATAAACTTGCCAATCATTGAATGTTCACTTGTACCAATTAAGAATAAATCCTCACCCTCAATTTTATACATCATTGAATCCATTTCAGCAAAAGACATAACACCTGTAACTACATTGCTTCTAATCATATAAGGTGGAATACAGTAAGTAAAACCTCTGTTAATCATAAAATCTCTTGCATAAGCAGTAACTGCTGAATGAAGTCTTGCAATATCACCCATTAAATAATAAAAACCATTACCTGCAACCTTTCCTGCTGAATCAAGATCAATACCATTAAATCTCTTCATAATATCAGTATGGTATGGAACTTCAAAATCAGGAATTACAGGTTCACCAAATTTTTCAACTTCTACATTTTCACTGTCATCTTTACCAATAGGAACACTTGGATCAATAATATTAGGAATAACCATCATAATTTCAGTTATTTTCTTTTGTAAAGTTTGTTCCTTTTCTTCTAATTCAGAAAATCTTTCTCCCTGAGCATTAACTTCAGCCTTAACAGTTTCAGCCTCTTCTTTCTTTCCCTGACCCATTAAAGCACCAATCTGCTTGGATAATTTTTTTCTTTCAGCTCTTAAACCATCAGCTTCCTGCTGTGCGGCTCTTGCTTCCTTATCAAGGTCAATAACCTTATCAACTAATTCAATTTTCTGATCCTGAAATTTCTTTTTTATATTTTCTTTAACTACATCAGGATTTTCTCTTAAAAATTTAATGTCAATCATTTTTGTTCCTCCATATAATTTTGAATATTAAAAAATCCCATAGCTCAATACTATGGGACGAATTTACCGTGTTGCCACCCAAATTGCAGCTTGTATTTATAAATTTTATAATAAAACTGCCTCTCTTTTAAGCTGTAAAGGGGCTTATCCTTTTGACTTTCATCAAAATACCTGCTTATAAAAAGCTTGAAGGGTGGAATACTGATTTTAATAATTATCTTACACCAACCGATAACTCTCTGAATATTTACATCAGCT
>DBGCRA010000046.1:0-3738 GCA_048359195.1 Candidatus Gallispira sp. | reverse complement strand
TATAGTATACATCAGCTATATCACCTATCATTGTTTCTGTTACTGTCTTTGGACTGATTGTAACAGTTACACTTCCTGTATAATCATTATAGTTAGGATCAACTGCCTTATAGTATACTGTGTAAGTACCTGCATTTATATATTCAGGCATTTCATTAATATCATAAGTGCCTTCTGCTGTGCCGTATACAACTGCTGCATTTTCTGGCTTAGTAACTGTTACTACCGCCTTATGTGCTGTTCCGTCATATACACCATTGTAGTTTTCACTTGTAACAGTCATATCAGCCTTCAGAATTTCAAAATATTTTGTTATTGTACCAACATAGTTACCCTGACCTGTTACTGTGACTGTACCACCATCTGCTACATTTATATTTTCACCATAGCTTACTGTATAATCACTTTCTGTAATTATATTGGGTGAACCATCTGTTAAAATCATATCAGGCTTTATTGAACTTCCAGTGTAAACTTGTCCATCAATATCTACTAACATATCCTCCGTAAGACTTCTTGCACCAATTGAAACAATAGCCGAACCTATCTTTGTTTTGTATCCTTCCATTGTTATCTGATAGAATACTTCATATTCACCAACATTTTTATATGTTATTGGTGATGAGCTATTATAATCTCCTTCTGCATTTCCATAAACTATAGTAGCTCCTTCTGGAACCTCAACTGTTATAGAATGTTCCTGTCCATCATATTCTCCAAAATAATCAGATACTGTAACGCCTTCTATCTCAGGATAGTCAACAACTGTTACGGAAAAAGAATTATTATATGCCTCATAATCAACGACATCATAATCTGTAGAGCCTACAACATCATCAAAACTGACAGTATAAACATCACCTATTTTAGCATCACTAGGTATCGTGAAAACAAGGTTACCATCAATACTACCACCCTCAGGTACAACATTTCCAACTGCCAGCAAGTTTTTCCTTGTAATACCTACATAAGACCAACCTAAACTATTATTCTCTATTGTTCCCGAATCAATTTCAGGAAAATTATTTGAATAGGCAAAATCAATTTCTATACCCTGTACCATTGTATCAGCAGGTATTTCTGCTGATATATTAAGAATTACTTCCTCACCAGGATGAACAGTGTCATCACCATTAGTTCTTGTAATATTTACATAGAGCTGAGGTGTTAATGCAAATGCCGTTATGCAGACGGTAAAAGAACTTATCAGCAGAATGGCTGCAATAATACAACTTTTTAATTTATTTGACATTAGTCTTTCTCCTCTCATAATTTATTAAGGTAATACATTAATTTCAGCAGCTGCTGAATAAATCCAACAGCTGCTAAAATACATTAATTCTGGACTTCATTAAACAGCTTAACAAGGTCAGCAACATTTATTCTGCTGTCAGTATTAATATACGCTGCCTCTTTATATACACCGTCAAGTCCGTTTGAGGTCTGAATATAATTAAATAACTTAACTATATCAGATACATTCTTTCTACCATCACCTGTTACATCACCTTTTACAATAACTGTAACCTCATCGGTGACCTTATTATCTTTTATAGCCTGAATAACATATCCTGTTCCAACATAAGCACTAGATGTTTTATCAATTTCATCTCCGTTAGCATTTCTTATTATAATTTCATCATTTTTAAACTCTGAAATAAGCTGTGAAATTTTTGTTTTTTCTGAAACATTCATAAGATAATTACTATTTCTGTCAAGTACAAGACTGCTTTCGTCGTTTAATGTAAGTGTATCAAGTCCAGTATCAGCTGTTGTCTTAATAACAACATAGTCCCTATGTCCACATACAGAGCAGGTTCTGGATTTAAGACCATATTCTGTTTCAGTAGGCTCAGTTTCAATAACATATTCGCCATAGTTATGATTAGCACAATATGAAACAGTCTTAATATCAATAATATCTCCACAGATATCACACTTTTTAACCATATATCCGTCTGTATTAGCAGTTGGCTCTACAGCAGTAATCCATTTATCACTACTGCAAACATGCTTACCTACAACATCTATCTCATAAGTTGCAAGCTTTGTTTCTCCATCTTCCTCCATCTGAACATAAAGTATACCACCCTGATTAGACTGAGGCGTAACTTCAATAAATCCTCCACCAGTAAATGTTAATACACCATCTTTAATAGTCGCTGTTTCATTTGTTGAAGAAAGCAGAAAATCATTTGAAATATCGGCAGATTCTAAGGAATATGTTGATACCGCAGGCTCAATCCAAGCCTTGAATGTTGTCTTACCTGTTGCTGTTTGAGCTGTAAATCTTGAAGTTTCTTTTTCAACGGCTTTGATATATTCCACAGCATTGTTATATCCTGTTGGATCATCATCTACACCAAGAATATTAAAATACCAAGGAACATCAACTTCACCCATAGCAGCAATAACAAGATTATATAAATACTTGCCAACATTTCCAACGCCAAAGTATCTTGGAGAATTACTATCACCTCGTTTAACTGTATATGGAATTTCTGTTGTTGATCCCTCAAGAGTTGAAACAACTACATTTTGTAGTACAAATCTTATAGGTATTGCCTCAATAGCTCTTTTAATTGACGTAAAGATATTAAATTCTTCTGTATTCTCAGCAGCAGTATCATCACCTTCAGTGCTGTTTCCTATTGATGCTTTAATGGTATCAGCAATACTTAATATATCCGTTGCTGTATGAGCTTCGTAAAAGTTTTCATTATTAGCAAATTCTTCAATCCATTTATAAACACCTGAGCCCTTCATTTTTTCAATGGTCTTGATTGCTTCACTATCACCTTTTTGGAATTTTTGAAGTAATTTCTTTATTGATGATGATAGTTCAGAATATGCTTTTTGCTTAGCTGTATCTGTAAAACTAGAGTTATTAACTACTTTGTCTATATTTGAACTTGCATTTTTAATAAAGCTACTTGCAGTACTAATCATTTCTGCACCAGTATTAAAACATTTATATGCGTTAATAATGTTTTCTACTTGGTCTACAACATTTGTAAGCTTTTCGATCTGCTCTTTTATGAGTTCTGATTCGAACATAATATTTGTTGTAAGCTCAATAACCATTTTATCCCCTGGTTTGAACTCATCAACAGTTTTTTCTCCTAAAAATCCTGTATCAACATATATTTCCTCTTCAACTGAACCATCTGAATAAGTTGTAACTTTGCATTGCTTTAATCCAGTAATTGCATGCTTTAATCCATATATAGACTTATTTGACACATTTTCAAGCTCTATTGTTACAGTATAATCATCATTATAATATGTAGAACCAGGAGCAGTAATTGTCATATGCATAGCACTGCCTGCATAAACTTTTATAGGTGCCGTAGCCGTATACTCATAAGAAAATTCTTCTTCAAAAGGCATCAGTTTACCAGTAAGCTTTGCAGAAATATCATAGGTACCTTCTTTATCACCCCTAATATACCAATGAACAGCTTCTGAACTATTTGGTTCAACAACATCTATTGTTTTAACCAATTCCTGCTGACCAATCTCTTCTTTCATTGTGGCAAGTGATAAACCATCAGGGAGCTGAAGTTCAGCAATACAATCTTCAATTGTATCAGTACCTGATTCATTCATCACAAGCATTTCAACATCATACATTTCCTTAAGCCAGCTTACCTCGCCATAAATAATGAGAAGGAATTTTTCTGACACAGGATATACAGTAACAGCTGTACCATCGGATAATGTAAAAGGTATCCAGCC
>DBGCRA010000045.1:0-7487 GCA_048359195.1 Candidatus Gallispira sp. | reverse complement strand
GATTTTCCTGAAATTTAAAATACGGCATTCGACATTTCGCTTGTCGAATACCGTAGAAAACATCTTTGCTGCATTATTTGTCAAGAGCTGTCGGATACACAGAAAAATTTAAAGCGCCGTAAAATAAAAAAGATATCCCTTAACTGGATATCTTTTTTGTAAGTAATGTTGCAGCACTACTTAATATGTGATGAAATTGTGACACCATTTTTTAGATGAGTTATTTTGGGCGTAGAATTAGACTCTCTGACAATAAGCTCATTGAGATTGCAGTTAAGAGCTTCACATATGAGATCTAAATGTTCTAAGCTCACTCTATCTGCCATTTCGTGGTACAATTCACTTATTGTATTGGGACGAATTCCTGTTGCTCTAGATAAATCAGCTTGTGTCCATCTGATTTCACCGAGCTTTTTTGATAGTAAAATTTTAATCATCTTCAATAGCTCCTTCCGTTATAATATAACATTTTATTACAACTTTGTGTAATATTGTTATTTTATAACAAATAAAGACATATTGTATCATATTTCGACGGAGTTATAGAAGTATATGTTACTGTAGGATAACCTCAAGGTTGTGATACTATGGTGATACTATTATGTTGGTGATGTTATTGTGATGTTGCGGTGATGTTAAATCGATGAAATAAATGGATTAGATGAAAAATTATAGAAAAAACTAGCTAAAAAATCAATGTAAATATACAAAAACACCCATCCGAGAAAGAATGGGAATAACCTTGAAAAGTCCTAAAAGCCGCTTAAACACTGGGTTTCTGACTGTTAAATTCCCGATTTTATAGCAAAATGATAGCAGTCTGAAAAACGCATTTATTGTGTGTTTCCTATGACTTGCAGGTAAAATTATCTGAATAAATTATAGCTTTAGCGGTATAGATTGTTTTGATTCTATACCGCTTTTCTATTAAAATTAAATATTGTTTATAAAAGTTTTAAACGTACATACATTAGCTTATTGCTAAAAATGTATCTGTATTTAAGTGATTAAATAATACTTTAACCCCAAAATACAAACATAGCTAAAAGTGCAAAAATAATACCGTCATCACCACTTTTGGATTTTGTTCCTATATGACAGCTTTCATCAATATCATATATTCCGTCTCTGTGTATAGATCTGTCTTTAATTGCGCCTGACATAAATTGCCTCCATATTCAATAATTTTTCAACATTTAAAAGTCCCCAGCCCTGTCTGTTAGGCGGCATATTAAGTGATGTTGAGGATAGCTTAAGCATATACTTTACATCATCGGGGCATAAATCGGGATATTTTTCGAGGAGAAGTGCTATAGCACCGCTTATAATAGGTGTTGACATTGATGTTCCGCTTAGCTTTTTGTATGTTCCTACGGTACACCTGCATGAGGTTATGTTACTGCCGGGTGCAAGGATGTCAGGCTTTATTATACACTCTTTTGTAGGTCCTCTTCCTGAAAAAATTTTGTTTGACTGTTCATCGTCTGATGAGCCTACGGTAATTATTTTTTTGCTTGTTCCGGGAGATGAAATAGAGCAGGGATTAGGACCGTTGTTTCCTGCTGCCGTTACAACTACAATTCCCATATCCCAAAGCCTTTCAACTGCCTCCACAAGAGGGTCGTTTTTTATTGGTTGAGAAGTGCCTATTGATAAATTTGTAACTCTGATATTGTATTTTTTGTAATTGTCAGCTATCCACTGTATTCCTGCTATTACATCGGCAGCATTGCCTTGTCCGCTCTCGTTTAATACTTTAAGGGATATAATATTTGATTCCGGTGCAAGCCCCTTGTATCTGCCGCTGCTTGAGGCTATACCGGTAACATGTGTTCCGTGTCCGTTATCGTCATATACAAACTTATTATCGTTTATAAAGTCCTTGAATTTAATTATTCTGCCCTGAAAGTCGGGAATAGGGCATATACCTGTGTCTAAAAAGGCTATTGTGATATTTTTTCCTGTGTAAGGTATGTTTTCACAGTGTACGGTTTTTTTTGCATTGTTTATCTGAGTATAAATTTTAGGATTTTCATAATCAGAGTCAATATTTGGGGTGTCATCAATTACCAGACTGTCAATTATATTCAGCCTGTATTTGATTTTTTCAGATGGAATATTTCCCTTGTTTTTTATAATAATATCCATAATAATCACCAAATTAATCTATATTTTAATTTATGCAGTTTATTAATAAGTGTTAATGAATGGAAAAAGGCTTTTCTCTTTTTTTATTTCATTACTTATATTAAATAATATAAAGTCGGGTGATTATATGAGTGAAAATAAAATAATTAAAGATGGTAATACAATTCTTGAATGGGACAAAAACAGGGCTTATAAGTCAGCCGATGAAGTTCAGGCAATACTTCAAGAGGTTGTTAATGGCGAAAGAAAAAGTATTATTGCTGCTGAGGTTGCAAAAAAAATTGGAGAAAAGGATACAGCCTAAGGGCTGTACATTGGGACAAGCTAAAGTAGTAATTAAAAACAGTGTAAAAGAATCGGGGTGACAGGATTTGAACCTGCGACCTCAGCGTCCCGAACGCTGCGCGCTACCAACCTACGCTACACCCCGATAACACTTAAATTATACTGCTTTATTGAGAAATAGTCAAGTAATTAACGGAAAAAAGTAAATATGTAGAGGAGCTTATTGCTCCTGAGGAAGGTCTACAGGCGGTATATCACCATCACCATAGTCATCCTCATTTGGTGTGTTGTCATCCTGCATAATATCAATCCTTTCAAATGTATTATGCGGAATATAGCGGAATTTATACGGGAGTAAAATCATTGATTTCTACAGCTATAATAGCATTATATAATAAAAATGAAAGGCTAAAGTTTACCTTTCTTCAAAATAATTACTGTATACAATACACATAATTTTTTTACAGGCGGCTATTTAAGCCATTTTTTCTGTAATGAAATCTTAAACAAAACTTAATTAATAAGTATTGGTAATATTTGCGATTTATGGTATGATAATAAGTAGAAATGAGGTGTCGTAATGCGGATTATAATTGGAGAATTTTGGTATTTATTTTTGATTGTGTTATTTATTGTTAACATTTCATTTGCAGTTTTTGTTGTTTTTTTTGAAAAGAAAAATCCCGGTGTGATTTGGGCATGGCTTATGGTTCTTGCATTTATACCTTGTTTCGGATTTATTATATATCTTATATTTGGTTTTGAGGGTAGAAAACATAAGTGGTTTGACAGAAAGGCTCAAGAGGATAAGCTGATTTATGAGGATTTTAAAAATAGATTTCCTGAGCTTGCTAAAAATAATATACCCGAAAATTTTAATGAACGAATTTTACCTATAGAGCATACTTGGTACCTTAATAATTTTGTAGTTATGAATTACAATAGCTGTGGAAGTATATACAGAAAGGATAACAGCGTTACGGTTTTTCATGAAGGTACATCAAAATTTAAAGCACTTATTGAAGATATTAAAAAAGCTGAAAAATATATTTATCTTGAATATTATTTAATGCACGATGATAAGCTTGGTAATATGATTATGGATTTGCTTGCGGAAAAGGCAAGAGAAGGTGTTGAAGTTAAGGTTCTCTATGATGGTATGGGGAATGTAAGGAATAGGAAAGGTTTCAGAAAAAAACTTAATTCGGCAGGAGGAGAGGCAAGAATATTTCTTCCTCCCAGAGGTATAAGAATAAATTACAGAAACCACAGAAAGATTGCAGTAATTGACGGTAAGGTAGGCTATGTTGGCGGTCTTAATATTGGTGATGAATATGTGAGCCGGAAAAAACGATTTGGCTTTTGGCGGGACAGCCATATAAGAATTGAAGGCAGTGCCATATATGATTTGCTGTTAAGATTTATAATGGATTGGAATTTTACATCAGGAGAAAAAATAACTATTGATAAAAAACATTTCACTGAAATGAATTTAGCGGATGATGTCAGTGTAAATATGCAGATAGTTTCAAGCGGTCCCGATACAAGCTGGGACAGTATATATTATGGTTATTTTAGACTTGTTACAGAGGCAAATAAGAATGTATATATAGAATCTCCTTATTTTGCGCCTGATGACGGTCTTCTTGAGGCACTTAAAACTGCTGCAATATCAGGTGTTGATGTAAGGCTTATAATACCTGCAAAGCCTGATCATCTTTTTGTACATCCATGCAGTTTAAGTTATATGGGTGAGCTTTTGGAAGCCGGAGTACGCTGTTATGAATATACTAAGGGATTTATTCACTCAAAGGTTATTACAGTTGATGGTATTGTAACCTCAGTAGGAACAGCAAATATGGATATAAGAAGTTATAAGCTGAACTTTGAGGTTAATGCTTTTATATATGATGAAAATGTAACTAAAGAGTTTGACAGACAATTTGATATTGATTTTAAGGATTGCAGAGAAATTACCCTTGAAAGCTACAGGGAAAGGGGTCTTATATTAAGAATACAGGAGTCATTTGCAAGACTTATTTCACCATTACTATAAAAAATATTCCGGTATTTTTATTCATACCGGAATATTTTTATTTATATAATATAATCGTAATTTTGAACAGGTCACCGTCAGTCATTATGTTCATAATGCCTCCGTGAAGTTCTACAATGCTTTTAGCTATTGAAAGTCCAAGTCCTGAGCCTTCTGTTGTGCGTGATGTATCTCCCCGTTTAAACCTTTCAAATAACTCATTTGCATCAAAATCCATAGTATAGTTTGCAACATTTTTAAATGTAATTACAACGGATTTTTCTTCTTCTTTAATATCCACATAAGCTCTTGTGCCTTTTGCCGAATATTTAAGTATGTTGTTAATAAGATTATCGAAAACACGCCACATCTTCTGACCGTCTATATTAACAAGTATTGAATCTGAGCTTGTAGACACGATAAACTCAATATCTGAATCCTCGATTTTGTATGATAATTCTCCCAGCGTTTGATCAAGAAGGGCAATAATATCAGAATACATTTTGTCAAGCTTTATTTGACCGCTTGAAAGTTTTGATGCTTCAAATAAGTCATCAATTAATATTTTCAATCTTTTTGACTTATTGTCAATTACTGAAATATATTCTTTAGCCATATCATTGTCAATATTTAGTTCCTTTAAAAGTGAAACATAGCTTATTATAGACGTTAAAGGTGTTTTTAAATCGTGAGATACATTTGTAATTAATTCAGTTTTAAGTCTTTCACTTTTAAGTATTTCATTTACATTATTTTGCAGTCCTGTATTAATCTTATTTATATTGTTAATTGATGTAGTAAAGGGACCGTTTTGTTCCGGAATAGTATCCATTTTACCGTCTGCAAGTTCCTGAATATAATATCTCAGTTTAATTTCCGAAACAATAGCTTTAAATATAACAGTCATTATAAGTATTAATATTGTAAGACCAAGATATATTAAAAATGTCCTTAAAAGCATATTTGCACCTAAAAGTGAAATATACATACAACCGATAAGCCAGATTATAATTATAGTAACAAATATAAGCAAACCTGTAAAAAAATATTTTTTTGACTTTAATGCTAACTTAATATCAAGCACAGCCTCAACAATTATTTTAGTGGTAGGTTTTTTAAATATTAACCTTGGACTTTTGAAAAGCTGTACACTTTGACATATAAAAAGGGCAAAAAATATTACAATTAAACAGGTAATAATAAGTAATGTAAAAAGTGTAAAATAATTTCCGTTTACAAGACCTGTTGTGATTATGGACAATTCCGACTTGCTGTATTTGAACACAAATATGATAAACATAATTGCAATAGGTATAGTAAACACAGAAGGAATTTTGCTGTAAATATCGTTAAAATAGCTTAAAATCTCCTTTGTAATCTCTCTGTGGTACAGATAGAGATAAGAGGAAAGGAGAAGGGCAATACCTATAAGGCAAAGAGACAGAATTGGTGACGACAATACCTTGTTGTATTTTATTTCATCCTGAAGCATAAGCATTTGCGCTCTTGTGTTTATGGAAGTGGTAACAGGTATTGAAATATCGCAAGAAAGACCGTAGTTTTCAAATGATTGGTTAAGTAGTTCGTTATTGAAATTTATTGAAAAAATCGAGTCTTCAATACTTATGGTTTCATAACTGCCTTCCTTATAAAAATCATTGGTATTTGTTGCTACAACACGGCATAAAACATTGCTGTAAATTGAGTAATGAAAATCCTCATTTGTTAAAAGATAGTTTTCAATGGAATTGTAGTTGTTAATTGCATCACTAAGCTCTGTTTGCCTTGTAATAAGGCTGTCTATAGTTAGGCTGCCAATATCAAATATATATAGCTTTTCGGGATTAGGTATCGTATAATTTTCGGCACTTTCCACACTGCCTGAATTTGAAGTATCAGATTCAGCATTTGAAAAAGGTGTAATATTTGCATAAAAGTTTTTTGGTTTTGGAGAAACCGCTCCTGTTGAAATATAATTATCAATTTCAGACAGCTTTAATGTTGCCTGATCAATATCGAAGTTTCTGTAATATATATAGTATCTCTGAAGATTTTTCGCATATCTTATTACGTTTTTATTAATTTCTGAACTGTCTTTAAAATATGAAAGATTATTTTCATTAAAACTAAGTTTTTTTTCAAAGCAGGTTATTAGCGATACAGCTGTTAATACAACAATTAATAAAAGCAATAAAAATGAAACTGCCTTATTTTGAGATTTTGTATCCAATTCCCCACACCACCTTTAAATACATAGGCTCTTTTGGATTAACTTCAATTTTTTCTCTTATTCTTCTAATGTGCACGGCAACAGTGTTTTCGCTGTTAATAAAGGGCTCGTTCCATACTTTCTGATAAATTTCCTCAATAGAGAATATAACGTCAGGATTTTCCATAAGAAGCTGTAAAATTTTAAACTCAATAGGAGTCAGTTTGACAGGCTTGTCATTTAGTTTGACTTCTTTAGTTTTTTTGTTAAGATATAAGCCTCTTATAAGAAGTTCATCTTTAGTCTGCCGGAAACTGCTGAACTTAGTATATCTTCTTAAATTTGATTTAACTCTTGCAATAAGCTCAAGGAAGTTAAAAGGCTTTGTGATGTAATCATCAGCACCTATATTTAAACCAAGAACAATATCCTTGTCCTCTGACTTTGCTGAAAGTACAATTATAGGTATTTCCTTATCCTGTCTTATTTTAAGTATAGCCTGTATTCCGTCCATTTTGGGCATCATTAAGTCCATAATTATTAAATGAATGTCAGGGTGCTGCTCAAGTACCTTTAATGCCTCCTCGCCGTCATGAGCTTTGTATACGGTCATTTGCTCATTGGCAAGGTATATTTCTATTGAGTTTAATATTTCTTTATCGTCATCAGCTACTAAAATTTTGTATTCCATTTTTATTTTCCTCCTTTGCACATTTATATACTTTAATTATAAAATATTATTATTACTTTTGCACTATATATTTATGAAAATTTCATTAATTTTTTTACCATATATTATTAAGTATATTA
>DBGCRA010000044.1:0-37135 GCA_048359195.1 Candidatus Gallispira sp. | reverse complement strand
GGTTAGCCCCTCTATTCTGATCATTTCCCATTCCTCCATTTCTCATATCATTGCCGTTTTGGCTGTTCTCACCGGAATTACTTCCTGATTGTTTTTCGGCCTTAAGTGCTTTAACCTCTTCCAAAGTCATACCTTCTTTTATATTATCACTTACAGAATTAATTATTTCGTCACCTTCATTAAGACCCGTAAGCACTTCAACAACATTATCACTTGTCTCTCCTGTAGTTATTTCCTTCTTTTTAAGTACTCCGCCATCAATAGCATATACATATTTTGTATTTGTTTTGGCATCTGTTTGAATTGCACTTTCTGATACAGTCAATATATTTTCTTTATCCAGTATTGTTATTTCAAGGTCTAAGTTATAGCCCGGCTTTAAAATTCCATCAGGATTATCAACAGATATTTCAACAGGAACGGCAGTTTCAGTACCCATATTGGTAGATGCAGCCTCTGCACTGTCATTAATTCTTGTTATAGTACCTGTATATTCTTTACCCTCCAAGCCGTCAGAAGTCATTAATACCTTTTGTCCAAGCTCTAATAAAGGAGCGTCATATTCCTCTATGCCGGCACTTACAATAAGCTTGCTAAAATCAGCAACCTTTAATATAACCGTATTTTCTTCCGTATATGTTCCTTCATCTACACAAACCTCGGTTACCTTTCCGTTTACTGTAGATGACGTACTGTAAACCAGCTCGCTCAAGTCCTTTTCGTAATCGGACAAATTATCCTGCAATCCCTGTAATGTAAGCTTTTGCTGTTCATACTTGGTTTTACTGTCAGTATCGCTTAATACTGTCTGAGCGTCCTTTAAATCATTTTTTGCATCAGCAACATCATTCTGTGCAGTTGTAATGCTTAATTTTGCATTATTCTGCTCTGTTAATAAATCATCATAATTTTGTTTAGCCTCCGTAAGTGTATCATTAGCCTTCTTGGCAGCAGTAACGGCAGAGTCATATTCACTTTGTGTTGCTCCTCCCACAGCTAAGAGCTGACTTAAATCACTTACCTCCTTTTCAGCATCCTTAACATCCTGTTCAGCATTATCTATTGTCGTCTGCTGTTGGGATAACTTTGTTGCATAATTGCTATAATTTGTTTCTGCTTCCAACAATGCCTTTTCCTTAGAGGTTACACTACTTTGAAGCTTTGCAATTTCAGTATCGGATGCAGGTGTTGTCATACCGGTCAAAGACAGCTGAGCATTTTCTATTTCTCTCTTTGTATCTCTTATCTGCTTTTCAAGCTCTTCCTGTCTGTCATCTACATCATATTCAACCAATAAATCACCTTCCTGTACCGTATCTCCCTCTTCTACAAGAATTGTCTTTACTATGTTGGTTTCTCCCTCGGCATAAACCTCAATTTCATCTTCAAGAAGTACGCTGCCTGAGGCTGTAATCGTATTTGTAATGGAACTTCTGCTTACAGTTTCAGTAATACTGCTTTCCCTTTCTCCCGGCATCATCCTATTACTTTTAAATTTTCTGTATGTATAAATACCGCCGGCACCAATAGCCACAATTAAAACTAAAGCTACAGCTATTTTAATTTTTTTCTTCACATTTATACCTCCAACACTAAAATTTTATTAAAATAATATTATATTATAAAAATTAATTAGTCCTTAGTAAAAAATTAATAAATGATTAAAAAATAAAATTTATTCTGCAAAAAAAACAGCATAGAGGACTATTCCTCTATGCTGAACCATTGGTTAAACTATATTTAGGTTTTATAATTATATTTGCATTTTCAATGCCGTTTTCCATATCAAGAACACACTTAATCGTCTTTTCAGCCATATTAGACACAACTTCTCTTGAATAGAAAGCCGTATGGGGCGTAAGAATTACATTTGGAAAAGATCTTAAAACAGCCATTTGTCTGTTTACAATACAATCTCCCATTCTGTTTGCATAATAAAGTCCTGTCTCATCCTCAAGTACATCTAATGCAGCACTTTCAATCCTGCCCCTTTCAATGGCATTAATTAAAGCATCCGTATCTATAAGTCTGCCTCTTGCTGTATTTATTATAATGACTCCCTTTTTCATTTTTTCAAAGGCATCTGAATCCAGTAAATGATGATTTTCATCGGAGCCCGGAGTATGAAGTGTTATAATATCACTGTATTTTAAAAGTGTATCAAAATCCACATACTCTGCCACATTTTTAATTTCATCATTTTCATAAGGATCATAGGCAAGTATTTTACATCCAAAGCCCGCCAATCTTTTTATAACAGCTCGTCCAATGTGACCGGTTCCCACAATTCCAACAACACAATCCTTTAAATTTTTTCCGATTTTACCCATTAAAGTATAATCCTGTACCTCTGACCTTTTTAAAATATGCCCCATTTTCTTACAGCACATCATCATTAACATAACAGAATAATCTGCCACGGTATCAGGCGGATAACTTACATTTGATACACCTATTCCCACAGACTTCGCGTATTCAAGGTCAATATGGTCAAACCCTATGGAACGGGTAGAAAAATACTTTACTCCAAGGCTTTTAAATCTGTCAATCATTACCCTGTCTATATGACAGGGAGTAAAGCTTACCGCATCATATCCCTGTGCCAATGCCGCATTTTCATAGCTTGGATATTCAGTTGAATAAGCATATTCCACATTATATTTTTCTGCAAACTCATCAAAGTATTCTTTTTCATCAAATTCCCTGAAACAATAAATAAAAAACTTCATATTTACAACCTCTTTTATATGATTTATAAGTCACATATATAATAACATAATTATGGCAATTTTTCAACACAGGGGCTTTAATTTATAACCTCTCCAAGCATCTTTTCTCATACTTCAAATGAGCATAATTAACAATTCTGCCAAGCACCTTCACATTCGTATATCCACCAACCACACCTACAACAGGCATCCCCTGAACAAATTTATATGTCACAAGCTCATTAGCCATAATGCTTGCAGTTCTTTTCATTTCCCTGTCAAGGTCGCTTTCATAAATATTATTATCTATAAGGTATTCCATTCTATTTATCTGCTTATCTGTTCTTTCCCTGTTTTCTCCCTGTGCCATAGCCCCTGTAATAAGTTTCAAAATATAGCACTTTTCAGCATCGGTACTATAGTCAAATCCATAGGTAGATGCAATTTTATATATACTTCTTAAAACAACACCAATAAACACGGGAATATCAGGTAAACCTATGCCAAGTATCCCTAATCCGGTGCCCTCCAACGCAGTAAGTGCCATATCCTTTTTAAGACTTTTATCAAGCCTTTTTCTTAGGTGAATCAGTGCCTCATTGTCTTTATCAATAATAGCCTTATAAGCCTTGAAATCCATTTTCATATTTTTCTTATCATATGTCTTATCAATAATGCCCATACCTTTTTCAAACACTATCCCAAAGCCCTTATAAAACGCAAGTTCCAGCTTATCCTTTAAATCAGCGGGTATTTTGTCCTCAACCTTATTCATTAATGAATTAAGATTTTTTTCAACTGCTCCTGTTTTACTTTCTAAATTTCTTTCCCTTACCTCAATTCTTCTTAATTCCCTCTCTATATGCTTTTCCATATTCATCTCTCCCGTCGCAATATCTGTCAAGTCTTAATTTAATAACTGCTACTATTGGCACTGCAAATATCATACCAACTATTCCAAAAAGTTTTCCTGCAACAGCAAGACTTATAATCACCATTACAGGGCTAAGCTTAACGCTGTCCCCAACTATTTTAGGCACAATAAAAACCGTATCTATCTGCTGTAATGCAATAACAAGAACTGCCGCATAAACAGCTCTTACAGGCTCACCGCTTATTAAAGCCATTCCCACAGAAAGTATAAATCCTATTATAGACCCAAAATAGGGAATAATATTTGAAAAACCGCTGAATAGACCTATTACTACAGAAAAAGGTACTCCTATAACAGATAGCCCAAGACTGATTAAAGCTGCCATTATTACTCCGTCTGTAAGCTGTCCCCTTAAATATCCGCTGAATACACTGTCAACATCATAAATAAGCTGATAAAGTCTTTTGCTCCACTTTTCACCTATAAATACATTAACATATTTTTTTAACCTTAAAGTTATTTTATCCTCATCACGAAGCATATAAAAAGCAACAACAACACTTAAAAGAAGTGTAACAAGTCTGCTTATAAAACCCTTAGATATATTCAGAATGTTATCGCACAATGCCTTAATGTAATTATAAAACAAATTATTTAAACTGTCAAAAATACTTTCAAAATATACCAAATTATTTTTATTCAGAAAATTTTTAATACTCTTGTAAATATTATTTACATTTCTTCCATAAGCCTTAATATTGCTGCTTAAATCTCTGTAATCCACACTGTAAATCGTCAGTGCAGACACAAGCACCGTCAAAACTATTAAAAATAAAAAAACCACACCTGCTGATGTGGCTTTTTTTAAACCTGTTTTATATGACACAAGCCTGACTAAAGGCTTTAAAACATAAGCTATAACAAAGCCTGCAATTATTATTGAAAATACGGAACATATTTTCTTAATAATCTCCATAGCAAAGGAGTAAATATCTCCTAAATTTACAAATGTATATACAATGCCGTCAATTATATTTTTTGCAATGTATATAGTAATAAATGTAAATATTGCATAAAAGCAAACCTTAAAATAACTTTTGTCCCAAGGTAAATTCATATATTCTCCTTATAATCTTTCAAGAACCTTACAAAGGAAATTCCATACTCTTTCAATAGATGAAATACTTGCCCTTTCCTTTGGTGTATGAATATCCAAAAGGTCAGGTCCAAAAGATACCATATCCATATCAGGTATCTTTTCAGCTATAAGACCGCATTCAAGACCTGCGTGGACAGTTTCAACCCTTGGCATTTCATTGTAACAGTCTTTGTAAATTTCTGTAAACAAATCTCTTAACGGTGATTCGGCCTTGTATTCCCAGGCAGGATAATCACCGTGACTTTCTGTATTTCCGCCGCAAATATTTGTAAGCCTTTCAATCTGTGCCTTAATATAAGCCTTTCTTGTAATAACAGAACTTCTGACAGCGCATATAAGTGAAAGTGAGTTTTCATTCATTTTAACAACGCCTAAATTATTGGAACTTTCAGCCATATTAATATCAAGATTCATTGACTGAATACCATTAGGCATTAACATAATTGCAGTAATAACATTATTTAAGCTGTCCGAAGTAAATACCTTTTCCGCTTTTTCTGTTTTATCTGCGATAATTTCAATATTTCTGTCCGTAACCGCAAACTCTGATCTTAATTCCTCGGCTAAAATATTTATTCCGGCCTTTAAACTGTCAATATTACTGCAGCCGACCACCATTTCTCCATATCTTGGAATGGCATTGTCTTTTGCACCGCCCATTAAATAAGCAACCTCTATATTTTCAGTATTTTTAAGTCTGTCTATAATTCTTGCCATTATTTTGTTGGCATTTCCTCTCTCCTTGTCAATATCAATACCTGAATGGCCGCCCTCAAGACCTGTTACAATTATCTTTACAAAATTTTCATAAGAAGGTACGGTAAATTCAACAGGTATTACAGACTCTGTCTTTACACCGCCTGCACAGCCAACGGTAAATATTCCCTCCTCCTCGGAGTCAATATTTAAAAGCCTTCTGCCCTTTATAAGCGTAGCATCAAGACTTGCTGCACCAAGCATACCCACCTCCTCATCAGTAGTAATAACCACCTCTAAAGGAGGGTGTACTGCATTTTCATCATCAAGTAAAGCCATAGCCATGGCAACGGCTATACCGTCATCAGCACCTAATGTTGTACCGTCTGCGTGTATATAGTCACCTTCATATATGACCTTAATAGGGTCCTTTTCAAAATCGTGAACAACATCCGGATTTTTTTCGCAAACCATATCCATATGTCCCTGTATTACTACAGCCTCGTGATTCTCATAACCCTTTGACCCTTCCTTTTTAATAATAACATTGTTTGCCTTATCCTGATGTACCCAAAGACATCTTTTTTTAGCAAATTCAACCAAAAAATCACTTACAGCCTTTTCATTACCTGAACCTCTTGGTATCTCATTTATTTTTTCAAAAAAATATAAAACTTTATCGCAATCCATATTATACACCTCAAAACTTCCCTTAAATACATTTTACCCCCATATTAAAAAAATATGAGGGTATAAGTATCTTTTATTAAATTAATTCTTAAAGCTGTGAATAGGTGCAGGAATTCTGCCGCCTCTCTTAATAAATGCCTCACAGCTGAATTTATTAACAGGCATAACGGGAGCATAACCCAAAAGTCCGCCAAACTCAACTGTATCGCCTACATTTGCACCTATTACAGGTATAACCCTTACTGCTGTAGTCTTATTATTAACCATACCAATAGCCATTTCATCAGCAATGATGCCTGAAATAGTTTCAGCAGAAGTATCACCCGGAACAGCAATCATATCAAGACCAACTGAACAAACACAGGTCATAGCTTCAAGCTTTTCAAGAGTTAAAGCACCAGCATTAACAGCATCAATCATACCATGATCTTCACTCACAGGAATAAATGCACCTGAAAGACCGCCTACATAAGAGCTTGCCATAACACCGCCCTTCTTAACATTATCATTAAGCATAGCAAGAGCCGCAGTAGTTCCCGGAGCACCTGCCTGTTCAAGTCCCATTTCGTTAAATATTTCCGCAATAGAGTCACCTACTGCAGGAGTTGGAGCAAGTGAAAGGTCAATAATACCAAAAGGTACGCCTAATCTCTTGCTTGCCTCCTGGGCAACAAGCTGACCTACTCTCGTAATCTTAAATGCAGTCTTTTTTACTGTTTCACAAACTGTTTCAAAGTCAGCACCCCTTACTTCCTCAAGTGCACGCTTTACAACGCCGGGACCGCTTACACCTACATTAATAACCAAATCCCTTTCACCTACACCATGAAAAGCACCTGCCATAAAAGGATTGTCCTCAACAGCATTACAGAATACTACAAACTTTGCACAGGCAATAGAACCCTTGTCCTTAGTAAGAAAGGCCATTTCCTTAATAGTTTCACCCATCTGCTTAACAGCGTCCATATTGATACCGCTTCTTGATGAACCCACATTGATGCTTGAACAAATTCTGTCTGTAATACTAAGTGCCTCAGGGATAGAATTAATTAAATCTCTGTCACCCTTTGTACAGCCCTTCTGAACAAGCGCAGAATAACCGCCTATAAAGTTTACACCAACTTCTTTTGCAGCCCTGTCAAGAGTCTTGGCAATTTCAATATAAGCAGATGAACCGCAGCTTCCACCAACAAGAGAAATAGGTGTAACTGAAATTCTCTTATTAACAATAGGCACACCAAATTCAACACCTATTTCGTCACCTGTCTTAACAAGATTAGATGCATTCTTTGTAATTTTATCATAAATTTTATCAGTAAGCTTTTTAACGTCAGAATCTATACAATCCATCAGGCTTATACCCATAGTAATGGTTCTTACATCAAGATTAGCCTCCTGAATCATTTTGTTAGTTTCCTGAACCTCAACACGTGAAATCATAATTACCCTCCGAACCTATTATATACGATGCATGGAATTGAAAATATCTTCTCTCTGAAGTCTAATATCAACACCGATTTCCTCGCCTAATTTTTTAAGCTCAGCAACAATTTCTTCAAATCTGTGACAGCTTGTTGATAAATCAACAACCATCATCATATTAAACCAACCTGAAACAATAGTCTGAGATATATCTAAAATATTAATTTCATCCTTAGCAAGATAAGCACAAACCTTAGCAATAATACCAACCTGATCCTTGCCTAAAACAGTGATAATACCCTTCATTATAAAATCCTCCTATAATACATTTGGTAATATGATAACACAAAAAAAATTACATTTCAACAATTTATTAAAATAAAATCCCTCATAACATTAAAAAAGCCCCATATAGGAGCTTTTTAATATTATTCAACCTTTTCAATTTCATCAATAGACTGAGCTTCAGCATTTTCATCAGCTTCATTAATTTCATCATAAACTAAGCTATACAATGTATAAGCAGACCCATTATCCATTATTTCCCTTGGATTTGCAAAGGATGGTATAACATCACCCCATAAATTTAATAAAGCAGCCATACTATCCTCTGCATAAGGCTTTAACTCATCAGACTTATTAAATTTGCTTAAAACAGATTTGTCAGTATTAAGCTCAACACCTGCTGTCTTTAATGCTCTTGCTGTAATAGTACACATTTCCTGTAAATTAATTACCTTACTTGGATTAAAATTACCCTTATCATCACCTGTTACAATTCCAAGCTTCTTTGCTGTAGAAATAGCTGTAGTATCAACACTGAGGACATCTACATCAGGAAAACAGCTTTCAGCCTTACCTGCATATTCCTCACCAATAAGTCTTATAATCTGATATGTAAATTCCGCTCTTGTTACAAGATTACTGTCTGCACCGCCTGAAAATGCAATCCGGTCCTTTATTCCGTTTACATTTGAAAGACCTTTTGCTATGCCATATGCAACAATCTTGGCACCATAATGATTTAAGTGAGTATTATCGTGTCCCTTATCACCCTTTGTAACATCCTTATAAATGGCATGAAATGCTGCCGTACCCTCAAAGCCTAATTCCTGATAAAGATCAGAGGTTATCTTTGTAGCGTCCACAACAGGAATATTAAGCTCCTGTCCCAGTTCTCTTACAGCATCATCATAAAGACCGTGAGTATCCTTCACATTACCCTCATCATCAAAAGAACGCCTTGCAATAGGTGTAATAAGAATTGGATTTGCCCCCTTTTCCTGTGCCACATTTATGTAATTGGTATAAAGTGAATTCTTAAATGAACCTTCTGTATCCTTATCACCTTCAGGGTCGGTATATCTGTTCTTTAAGTCTTCCTCGCTTGACTTCTTTGCATCATTGTGACCAAACTGAATTAAAAGATAATCACCCTCGTCAATTTCAGATAAAAGAGTCTGATATTCTTCCTCAACAGTCAGACTTTTTGAACTTCTTCCTGACTTAGCAAGGTCAATAATTTCAGCATTTGGTATATACTTACCTAAGTACATACCCCAGCCTGCTCTGGGTATTGCATAATTATCATCGCTGCCATACTCACAGGCTGTTGAGTCACCTACTATAAAAATCTTTGTACTTTCTTCTGCCATTGTATTTACTGCTCCTATACCGCTAAAAATCATTGTTCCTAACAAAATTCCCGCCATAGTTTTTTTTAATAACATAATTATTTACCTCCTATAAAAAAGGACTGTCACATGACAGTCCTTTAAATAATTAGATTTCTACACTGTCCTCAGAATCCTCTAAGTCAACATCATCAAAATCTTCATCTTCATAATCATAGTCTTCATAATCATCAAAGTCTTCATAATCATAATCATCATAGTCCATATCATCAAGCTCAGACCAGTCATCATAATCATAACTTGGCTTACTCTTAAGCTTTAATAATATCAAAACTATTACTCCCACAACCACAGAAATACCTGCAATTATACATACAAGAGTTTTGATTCTGTTGTCTTTTTCATTTTTCTTAATTAATCTTCTGATTTCGTCAAGTGCAAATTCTGCTTTCATTGTTATACCCCCTTAAAATCAACTTTTTTAAATTTTTGTTCCTTGTTTCTGTAATCATTATACTCCATAAAGGCTCTTCTCATTATCTGCTTTTCATCATGGAACTTCAACAAATAATAAGCCTCATGCTGCTTATAAAAGCCTGCATCGGCAAAAAATTCCTCCGCCTGCGGCTTACAATAAAATGAATCAGTAATCATAAGATACCAATGAACAGTTTTGTTTACTATATCATTGGTTCCTCTGAAAGTATACTGAGTCTTACCGATATATTTTACAATTTCAGCATCAGAATCAGTTTCTTCTTTTACCTCCCTAAGAGCCGTTTGTTTATATGTTTCGCCGCTTTCCACTGTCCCCTTAGGCAAAACCCAGCCCATATATCTTCCATTTTGGTTTTTATAAAGCAGCAGAACCTTGCCATTATGGATTACTACGCCTCCGCAGCTGACTGCTTCTATCATAGTTATACCTCCGATTCTGCTTGGCAAATAAATATATTCGCCTATTTACCACTATAATTGGTTATAGTATAACATACTTTTGGATATATTTCAATAGATAAAAGCTATTTTTAACAAATTAACTTATATTTTACGCAGTTTTTTGTTAAATATTGTTAATGCATTCTTAAATCATCACCAATAAATTCAAAAACCTTAAAACTGCCTACAAGTCTTGAAAAAATTCTCTCGCTGTAAGTTATATTAATATCGGTAGGACTTAAATTAGCAGATATTAATGTAGATTTGTCAGCTCTTAATCTTGAGTTAAGGATTTCAAAAAACTCAGCATTTGTACTGCTGTTTACTCCTTCCGTGCCCAAATCGTCAATAACAAGCAGGTCACACTCCTGCAAAAGTTTAACAGCCTCTCTTTCATCATTTGCAGCATTATTAAATCTGACATTTGTCATTGTTGTAAAAAGCCTGTAAGCACTCATATATATTACAAAATATCCTTTATCAATAAGTGCCTTTGCTATACAGTTGCACATATAGCTTTTTCCCAGCCCGGAATGACCGTAAAAAAGCATATTAAGAGGCTTATTCTCAAAATTTTCAACTGCCATCATAGCTTCTGCTGAAATATTTCTGATGTTATCATAGGAAGATATACCATTTCCTGTAATATTCTTTGAAAAAATATCATATCTGAAGTTATCAAAATTCTCCTTTTTTAATATATCTCCAAGGTTTGAAAGCTGATAATACTTTTCAGCAAGCCTTTTATTAAAGCAACTGCATTTTTCAGTGCCAATCATACCTGTATCTTTACAGATATTACATTTATATTGAGGCTCAAGGACATCATCTTTTAATCCCATTGTCCTTAATATATTTTGTCTTTCCTGCCTCAATTTATTACTTGCATTTTTAAAATTATCAAATTTTTCCGGATGGCTTCCGTGAATTACGCTTTCAAAAAGTTCCACACCTTTTTCACTTATTTCCCTTTCAATTTCTCTTAATCTGGGAACTTTTTCATAAAGCTTTATTTTTAATCTTTCTGCCTTTTTTTCTGCCAATATTCTGTCTCTGTCATATTCCTCAAATATTTCTGAGTATACACTATTTTTAAGCATTATTGTCCATTTCCCTTCCTTTTAAGAATTTCTGCAATTTCATCGGGACTGTATATTTTCTGATTATAATTATTAAATGCCCCCTTAGGCTGCTGAGGCAATGACTGTTGTTTAGCTGCAGTCTTTTTACCCTTATAATCTGCCTCCGACTTTTCTATTGCCTCAATGGTAGTTAATCCTGACTTTTGCCATGACTCAAGTATTTTATTGCAATAGGATAAAGCTGCCTTGCCTGTGTTTTCAACTGTTCTTTTTGCAGCAAGCTCAATAAGATCAAAGCTCATCTGCCATTCCTTTATCCACTTATCTATATAACCCTGTTCCTTCTGATTCGGCATTCGGTCTGTTACCCCAAAATACCTTAAAACCTTGCCGTAATTATTGAAAAAGCTTAAATAACTGCTTGCACTTTCAAGAGTTGTAATTCCCTTTTCAACCCAATCCAAAGCAGTTTTTTCCATATATTTTGCAGGCTTGTTATTTTTATAGCAAAAACTTAAAAGAGTGCATATAACTTCAAAAGGAAGCTCAAGACTCTGATACATCCACACTATGGTTTCTGTTTCCTTTGGTGTGACAGGCTTGCCCTTCTGCCCCTCCGCTATTTTTAAAAGCTCTCCTACTTCAGGATTTTTATCTATAATATCATTTATATCACTTGGCTTAAAAGTTGGATTTGCTGCAACTATTCTTGTCTTTTCTTCAGCAGCTGCCGCTTGCTCTTTGCTTGGATTTGGTGTTACAAACTCTATGTAAGGTTCTTCCTTATTTCCTCCTGCCAAAATAAGTCCTTCCTTTTTCCAATATTTCCATGCCTTAATAACGTCACTTTCAATAACATTAAACTTTTTTGCAATGTCACTGTTTGATGCTGAAATACCTGCCGATGCACAGCGGCAGCCATATATATATATAAGGGAAAAAACCGGACTTGGAGCCTTTGCCATATAATTATCTATAAAATCATTGTCTATAACCGTTGCGGAAAAGCCGCTTAAAAACTTAATGCTACTCACAAAAACACCTCTTAACAATAACTGACATTACATATCAAATAAACCCAAAAAATTTATTTGCCGTCTTTTAATAATATCATAAGTTTATCACATTTACAAGTTGGTTTTTTACAGTAATTGCATCAATATATTTACAGCTTATATGAAATCCATTCACCAATTCTTCCTATTCTTTCAAAAGAAATTTTATCACAAAACAACTCTGAAAATCTGCCGAATTTTCTATATAAAAAATTAAACATTAAATAAGGCAAGATTTGCTTTTTTGACTTAGGGATTCTTTTTATTATATTTTTAAGTGAATATATTTCCTTGTAAATCCATATATAACCATCATAAAGCTCATTTGCCGTCATACCTTTCGGCTTAAACACAACACTGGCTGTATTATAAAGGGAATAATCAAAAGTTGTAATTCTATTTTCTCTTACAAAATCGTCATAAAGCTTTGTTCCGGGATAAGGTGTAAGTATATGAGATGTAACGGTTTCTATTCTGTTTTTTACAATCCAATCAAGAGTATTTTTAAACACCGACCTTGTGTCACCGTCAAGACCAAATACAAAACTTGCATTTATCATAATATTTCTGCTGTGAAGTTCTTCAACAAGCTTTTCGTATTATTAATATTATTCTGATTTTTATGCACCTCATTTAATGATGTCTCATTAAGACTTTCAAAGCCTATAAAAAGACTCTGACAGCCCGAAAGAACCATTTCATCAAGTAAATCCGGCATATCCACTATATTTGATGAAACCGCAGCATTCCATTTAATTCTTAGAGGTCTTATTGCTCTTACAAATTCCAAAGTCCACTTGGGATTACCTATAAAATTGTCATCAATAAACATAATATGCTTTTTCCCGATTTCCTTAATATCCCCTATTACATCCTCAACAGGTCTATTAATATATATCTCTCTGCAATTATCACAGCTATTGTAACAAAAATCACATTTAAAAGGACACCCTCTGCTGGTACATACAATATTACTGTAAAGATAATCTTTATTGTCAATTAAATTATAAGCAGGCGGTATTATGTCACTGCCTTTTATATTGCCTGAACAGGCATATATTTTTTTAAGTTTGCCCTTTTTAAAGTCACTTATTATATTATACCATGTCTTTTCTGCCATACCAACAGAAAGGACATCAAAATACTCCATAGCTGACTGAGGACAGGCTGTAATCTGTATTCCTCCCGCAACAACAACTATACCCTTTCTCCTAAATATTTCAGCAATTTCAATAGCCCTTGGCAAAACATCAACAGTTATTGATATTCCTACAATATCAACCTTATCATCAAAATTTATATCTCTTATATTTTCATTTTCAATTATTACTTTATGTTCCTTGTATAACATATTTGCAACAGTTAAAAGACCTAATGGCGGTGACATACGGGTTTTCAGCTTGGTATCCATTGGTCGTTTTTTCATTTTTGGCTGTATCAGCTTAACAATCATCAAATCAGCTCCTTTAATATTGTTTTCTTAACTTTATTATAGAATAAATTTAACGATTGTCAAGTTTTATTTATTGTTTTTCAATACTTTTATATCATTTTTCACTCATTAAAACATATAAAGGCTGAAAAATTACATTTTCAGCCCTAAAATCATTGAATAGTTATATAGCCTTTAATTTCACCATAATTTCCCAATATATCAGTTGTATAATACTTTATTTCATAAGAACCTCTTGTTGCCGGGTCAATATCATATGAAAGACTGAAATCAATAGGATTATTTGCAGTATCATAAGCAGTTATGCCATAACGTATAACCCCTTCAATCTTTTCCGATGTAAGATTATCACTTGCTTTTATTGTTTTATAAAGACTTGTATATTTAAACTTTACACCCTCATCTTTCCATGGATTATTGGGATTTGGGTCCGTTGGATCCCAATTTGGATAAGTGGCATTTTCCCCAAGTATAATTGATCCGGGTCTTGGCAAAGGGTCATAACCGCTGTCTACAATATCAACCTTTGTACCTATTGGACAATTATCATAAATCCACTTTGCATCAGCCACCGTCAGCCTTACACACCCCATTGAAGCAGCAGTGCCAAGCTTATTGTATTCCTCTGCCTTGAGCGTATCAGGGCTTGTTGTCTTATAATACACGGAATGAAAAAGTATATTTCCATTAATTCTTGTGGCATACTGACCATATACATCACCGAAAAGAGGCCGCCATGTATATTTAGCCTGCGTATTAAAACTTCCTGACGGTGTTCCGTTATTTGCACCTACAGAGCATATCATAGCCTTAAAGGGCTTATATGTTCCGTCTTCATCAAGCCTGTAAACTGTTACGCAGTTTGTGCTTTTATTAACAGTTATAGTATACTTGTCCACTTCAGCATCAGCACTGACAGCAAGAAGTGAAGAAATAATCATTATGGCAATAAATAGTATATATTTTACTCTCTTCATAAAAATCACCTTTTTATTTAATTTTACCATATATTTATCATTAATACAATTAAAAAGATTCTTAATTTTATTAATTGACTAATAATTTTTAAAATGTTATACTTATTATGTCTGACAAATAAAGACTACAATTTTTTTAAAGGATGGTGAACACTTTTGGACAGTAGTAATGGTCGAAGTCAATCGAAATATAATACATACAATTCAAAAATGTTTACACATTTAAAGGGATAACTATGCCCTTTCCTTGTTATGCATTTTGATTGTGTGTATAACAAGGAGGAAAATATGACAAAAAATGAATTACTCTCTGTATTAGAGAACAAAAAATTTAAGGCACTTCAGGAGGTATTGTCCTGTTATAACCCTGTTGATATTGCAGCTCTTTTATCTGAGCTTGATGAAAAACAGCTTGTAGTTGTATTTCGTATGATTAAAAAGGATAAAGCCGCCGATGTATTCTCATATATGGATAACGATATGCGGCAGATTCTTATTAATTCCCTCGCAAAGCAGGAAATTACATCAATTATCGATTCTATGTTTGCTGATGATGCAGCTGACCTTTTAGGAGATATGCCGGCAAACGTTGTAACCCTTTTGCTTGAAAATGTAGATAAGGAGCAAAGAGCTGACATTAATCATCTGCTTAAATATCCCGAGGATAGTGCAGGCAGTATAATGACAGTGGAATTTATTGAGCTTCACACTAATATGACTGTAAAAGAAGCCCTTGATAAAATCAGACGCGTAGGTATAGACAGTGAAACGGTTTACACCTGTTATGTAGTTGATAAACATAAGTTAATAGGCATTGTGTCAGCTAAAGACTTAATGCTTAGTAATGATGATACCAAAATAAGCGAAATAATGAAAGACAATTTCATATCAATAAAAACTACCGATGATAAAGAAGATGCCGCAAAGCTTTTCAGGAAATATGGTCTTATTGCCATACCTACAGTGGATTCAGAAGGCTGTATTGTGGGAATAGTTACATTTGATGATGCTATTGACGTACTGACTGACGAAACTACAGAGGATATGCAGAAAATGGCAGCAATGGAGGCAAACGATGAACCATATTTAAAAACAAGTGTTTGGATGCACGCAAAGCACAGAATAGTGTGGCTTTTGGTTTTAATGCTTTCTGCCACTGTTACAGGCACAATAATAGCAAATTATGAAAATGCCTTTAGTGCAATCCCTCTTCTTGTAGCATTTATACCAATGCTTACAGACACCGGCGGCAACTGTGGTTCACAAAGCTCTACACTAATTATAAGAGGTCTTGCTGTAGATGAGCTTCATTTTAAAGATACATTTAAAATAATGTGGAAGGAATTCAGAGTTGCTTTAGTTGTAAGCCTTGTTCTTGCACTGGCAAACGGATTGAGAATATTATTGATGTACAAAGATAGTTCTCTTGCTTTAATTGTATCCCTTTCTCTTATTGGCACAATAGTAATTGCTAAAATGACAGGCTGCTTACTTCCCATATTGGCAAAGCTTATAAAGCTGGATCCGGCAATTATGGCAGCACCTCTTATTACTACAGTTGTAGATACATTTTCAATTATAATATATTTTAATATTGCATCTTCAATATTGCATTTATAAGAAATAAGGCTGTTGCAAAATGAATGATTTTAATTCACTTTGCAACAGCCTCTTAATTATTTATGCAATTACCTGCTGTACTTCATTTGCAAGCTCACAGCCCGGCTGTTTGCTGCAATTTTCATCTTCTACATAAAAATCATGAACAAAACCACAATTTTCACAATAATGAGTATCTATATATTCAAATCTTTCACCGCAGTTTGGACACTCATAGCTGTCATAATAGCTAAAATTATACATTCCATACATTAAATCCATTTGAATTTCATCAAGTTTTTCTATAACTTCTTTATAATCTATAGTATTTACATTACCTATATTATAAAATTCATAGTTTTCCGTTTCTGTCAAATCAATATCTACAGCCATTTCAAAAGCTGTTTTATTATCATACTCGCCCTTAATTACTGTAGTATTGCAGGAGGTATTATCCTTTTTAATAATATCATTTGTATATGTAATATTGAGAGTTCTGAATATAATATCAAATTCAGGAGAATTAAGTGTTTCCTTTAATCCATCCATTGCAATCATTATATCATCTCCGGTAACACTTATATCATCAAATATATATGACATACCATCCATTTCATCTCCATACATACTTGCACTGCTGGCCATAATAAGTGACATATAATCATTTACAAGCTTTGAGGCAGGCTCACTATGCTGTCTTATGTATGAAGCAAATCTGTTTCCAAGCTCAGAAAATTCATAAGGCTTAATCTGAAATCTTGTGCCATTTTCAATTTCGGTTACACAGCCCGTATCAAATCCCTTTAACAGCTCTTTTGCCTGCTCATAATACTCAAGCTGTGCCTTCTGTAAAATATTCGTGCTGTCCGCTATGGAAAGTGCAAAATTACTGTTGTCAATACCACCATAAACCTGACTGTAATCAAAAACAACATACTTTGTATCACCAAACATATCATCAAGAGCACTGTAATATTCACCAAGTATTTCAAAGTCATACAGATAGCTTATTGAACCAAGAGTATAAAACAGTTTTTTATCAATATACATTTTTTCCCCTCTCATATAGCAGCTGCCGCAGTCAAGGGTAATATTGTTAAAGCTTACGCTAAATTCTTCGTCAGCAATATTGTTGTCAGCATCCACTCCTCCTTTAGCACTAACCCTATAATTAAACATTTTATTTTCATCAAGAGCAGCCCTTATTGCCAAAATAAATTCATCCATAAATTCCTCAGCATCATCTTCGGGAGTTACATAGCTTTCTGCCTCCGGTACATATTCGTCATTTTCATCTTCATATAAAAGGGACATTTTATCCTGAATATCAATAACAGCATTTGCCAGTGTTTCAGGATTAATGGTAAAGGATACAGTTTCATCAAATTCAGACAAACCCTCCATACTGCCATAGGTTGAATTATCAAAATGTTCAATTTCAAGTTCACTGCAGCCCGAACAGCTTAATATAAATGCCATACATATAATAATTGCCATAATTCTTTTCATATCAATCACTCCTCGTTTTGATTTTTTATAAATTAAATATATCACAAGTAGATAAAAAAAGGAACTATTTATTAAAAACAGTTCCTTTTTTGTTATATTTTCACATATATTTTAACTGATTTTCAGTAAATTAGTACAAAGGATATTTTGCAACAAGCTTCTTAACTCTTTCTGCAGCCTCAGCCTTATTACCCTCAAAATCCTTGGCAACAAGAGTAATAATATCTGCAATTTCAACCATATCCTCTTCAACCATACCTCTTGAAGTTACAGCAGGAGTACCAAGTCTTATACCGCTTGCAATACCCGGCTTTTCGGGATCAAATGGTATAGCATTCTTGTTACAGGTTACACCAACCTCATCAAGATTATGCTCTAATTCCTTACCTGTAATATTCATAGGTCTTAAATCAACAAGCATAAGATGATTGTCGGTACCGCCTGATACAATATTAAAGCCATTTTCAATAAGTCTTTCACTAAGTACCTTAGCATTAGAAACAACCTGCTTTGCATATTCCTTAAATTCAGGCTTTAACGCCTCACCCAAACAAACAGCCTTAGCAGCAATAACATGCATTAAAGGGCCGCCCTGTATTCCGGGGAAAATAGACTTGTCAATAATCTTAGCATGCTCTTCCTTGCAAAGGATTAAACCGCCTCTTGGGCCTCTTAATGTCTTGTGAGTAGTTGTAGTTACAAAGTCAGCATAAGGCACAGGACTTGGATGTAAACCTGCTGCTACAAGACCTGCTATATGCGCCATATCTACCATAAGATAAGCACCAACCTCCTTAGCAACATCACTAAAGAACTTAAAGTCAATTACTCTTGAATAAGCACTTGCACCTGCAATAATTAACTTTGGCTTGTGCTCAAGTGCCAATCTTCTTACCTCTTCATAATCAATAGTACCGTCAGATTCCTTAACGCCATAAGGAATAATATTGTACTGCTTACCGCTCATATTAACAGGTGAACCATGTGTTAAATGTCCGCCATGAGCAAGATTCATACCAAGTACGGTATCACCGGGCTTAAGTACAGCAAAAAATACAGCCATATTAGCCTGTGCACCTGAGTGAGGCTGAACATTGGCATGCTCTGCACCAAAAAGCTTGCAGGCTCTCTCTCTTGCCAAATCTTCAACTATATCAACCTTAAAGCAGCCACCATAGTATCTCTTTCCGGGATAACCTTCAGCATACTTGTTTGTCAAAGGAGAACCCATAGCTGCCATAACAGCCTTAGAAACAAAGTTCTCTGATGCAATAAGCTCAATGTTGTTTCTCTGTCTTGTAAGCTCACCGTCAATGGCTTCTGCCACAGCAGGGTCTATTGCTTTAATTTCATCAAAATCATACATTATGTAATTACCTCCATATTTTATAATATTAAATATATAGTATATCAAATTTAACTTAATGTCAAACCTTTTTAAAATTTATTTTTGAATAGCTTACTTTGCCTCAGTTATAGCACCTACTTCAGCCTCAGCCTCAATTCTCAGCTGCTCCAAATCTGCTTCACTGACAGGTAAATTTTCAAGGGAAGAAAAGCCAAAGTATCTTAAAAATTCATCAGTTGTACCAAACAATATAGGTTTACCCGGAGCATCAAGTCTGCCAACTTCTTCAACAAGATTATATTCCACAAGCCTGTTTACGGCATGGTCAGCACTTACGCCCCTGATGTCCTCAATCTGACCCTTTGTAACAGGCTGCTTATATGCAATTATTGCAAGGGTTTCAAGGAGTGTTGTGGAAAGCACTTTTCTTACAGGTGCCTGATAAAGCTTTTTTATGTAATTAAAATACTCTGCATTGGTACACATCTGAAAGCCCTCTCCTACCTGTATTATTCTGATACCTCTGTTTTCATATGTATATTTGTCAGCAAGATTTGATATTACGGTTTTAACCGTATTTTCATCCTGCTCTGTAGCATAAGCAATATTCTTTACACTTACAACCTCACCTGAAGCAAACAGTATAGCCTCTATAACTGATTCCAATTCCTGTATAGTCATATTTAGCAAGCCTCCTCATAGGTAGTAATTGTAATATCATCAAATATTTCTTCCTGAATAATTTTAATTTTCTTTTCCTTAATTAACTGTAACATTGCAAGAAAAGTTGTAACAATTTCATTTTTACTGCTTGTGGAACTGAAAATCTTAAAAAAACTGAACCGCCTTTTTATGGTTATAAGGCTTGTAAGCTGTTCAAGCTTTTCCTCAAGAGTAAATTCCTCTCTCTCAACAGAATTAAACCCACTTCTAATTTTATCGGTTTTTAGCTCCTGACGTCTTAAAACCTCTCTGAAAGCACGAAAAAGCATATCACCTGTAGCACCGTTTAAAATATCGGAAATTTCCTTTGGCACATCTTTTTTAATTTTCTTAATAAGCTCCCTGTCACTGCTTTTATAATAGGAATAGCCTGCAGTTTTCTGCTTTATATTAAATTTCTCCGCAATACCTTTAAACCTCTTATACTCAATAAGCCTTTGAACAAGTTCTTCTCTTGGATCGATTTCCTCATTGTTTTCATCAACCTCTTTAGGCAGAAGAAGCCTTGATTTTATTTCAATCAATGTAGATGCCATAATAAGAAATTCGCTTATATTCTCCATATTATACTTGCCCATAGCATTAATATATTCAAGATACTGCTCTGTTATAAGGGCAATGGGAATATCATATATATCTATTTTATTTTTAACTATTAAGCTGTATAAAAGATCCATAGGTCCTTCAAATTTTTCAAGCTTAACTTCCATATCCAAATTCATAATTACACTACCTTTAAACCACAAGACCAACAACAAAATTAAGCACAGGAGTTAAAATTCCCAGAAGAAGAAGGAATATTAAAAGAATCTGCAGCGGCTTTTCATACTGACTGTACTTTATAGCCTGATTGGGATTTAACAAACATCTTAATATAAAGCTTCCTGCCATTGGATAGACAGGTATAATGTTAAATATACCTAATGCCGCAAAATTTCTTGAAAGCATTGCAAGGGCAAGATTTACATAATAGTTATCAACACCGCCCACAATAATTAAATTCATTGCAAGCTTAATTATAACGGCAAATATAAGGGATAAAACTATTGGCGTAATATATGTTACCAATATACCTCTTTTTCTGTCCTTATAATTTCTTGATGATGTTTCGACAGGATTTGCCCAGCCAAAACCTGAATAAAGAAAAAGAATAAATCCTATAGGCTCAAAATGCTTACCGGGATTAAGAGTCAGCTTACCCTGACTTTTAGGCATTTCATCCCCTTGAAGAGTTGACATAAGAGCCTTTATATACTCAAATAATGTTGTCACTATAATAATGGTAAGTCCGTCTATAGCATAATAAATTAAAGTATCCATTAAATCTCCCCTAGTTTTGAATACGCTTGAACTTCTTTTCAAGCTCATATCTTGTCATTTCAATAATAGTAGGTCTGCCGTGAGGACAGGTAAAAGGATTTTCCAGCTTTAAAAGTCTTTGTATAAGCTCCTGTGCCTCATTATAGCTTAATCGGTCATTTCCCTTTACGGCTGCCTTACAGCTCATAGTCGCAATGGCATCTTCTTTTGTATCATATATACTCTTTAAATTTTTATCTGCAAGGATATCTACAATATCCATAAAAAAGCTGACATTGCTTGGTGCATCAAAAATATAGGGCACTGACCTTATGGCATAAGTTCTTGCACCAAATTCCTCAATCTCAAAGCCAAAGCTTTCAAGAAGCTCCATATTTTCCTCAACCACAACCTTTTCACTGTCGCTTAAATTAACTGCAATAGGCTGTAAAAGCTGCTGACTTGATATTGATGAAGTTTTGAACTTTTCCATAAAATCTTCATAAAGCGCTCTTTCATGAGCAGCATGCTGGTCTATAAGATACATACAATTATTCTGTTCAATTATCCAGTATGTGGCAAAAATCTGTCCGATAATCCTGTAATTATTAAAGAAAGGCTTTTTTACTTCCTGCTGTGGCACTTCTTTATTAATTTCAGTAATTTTAGCTTCAGGCTTTTTAGCATCTTCTTTAATCTCCACAGTATCAATCTTAGCCACAGTATCAGCAGCTATATCCTCATCACTGTAAAGCTTATCCATAGCACTTAAAACAGGATTTTTATGTTCATTTTCAACGGCTTTAACAGAAGGCTTTTCAGCCACACTTATATTTTTAACAACAGGCTCAAAATTATATTCATCGTCTGCTTCTTTTTTAATTATATTAATATCCTCTATTGTGGACTGTATATTGTCTGATTTAACTTTTTTAGGCTTATCCCAAGTAACGGTGGGTATAAGCTCTGTATTTTTAAGAGTCTTGGTTACGGCATTATACATAATATCATATATTAAGTTTTCATCAGAAAATCTGACTTCAAGCTTTGTAGGATGAACATTTACATCTACCGTATTTGCAGGAACCTTTAAATTAAGAGCAAAAACAGGAAATTTTCCAACCATAAGCTTGCCCTTATAAGCATCTTCTATAGCATTTTGAACTACAGTACTTTTTATATATCTGCCGTTTATAAAGAAGTTTTCATAATTTCTGTTGCCTCTTGAAAGCTCAGGCTTTGCAGCAAGCCCTTCAACGGTAAATCCGTCCTTGCTGTAGCTTACATCAAGCATTTGTGATGCCATCTGTCTGCCGTAAATATAAAATACAGCCGATTTAATGTCACCGCCTCCCTTTGTTTGCATAACAGTGTTGCCGTTATTAATATATTTAATTGCAATTTCAGGATGTCCAAGAGAAATTCTGTTTACAACCTCTGACACATAGCCACCCTCTGTAGCCGGTTTTTTAAGGAATTTTCTTCTCGCAGGAGTATTATAAAAGAGATTTTTCATTATAAAAACCGTACCGTTATTGGCAGCAGCCTCCTCCTCCCTTTCAACAACTCCGCCGTTTATAACAATTCTTGTGCCTGTTTCACTGTCAGTGGTCTTTGTTATCATTTCAACCTGTGCAACAGATGCTATACTTGAAAGAGCCTCACCTCTGAAGCCTAAAGTCAATATATCCTCTAAATCCTCAAGAGTTCTAAGCTTACTTGTGGCATGACGCAAAAAGGCAGTTCTTATTTCTTCCTTAGGAATACCCTTTCCGTTATCGGTAATCTTAATCATACCAATGCCGCCTTCTTTAATCTCAACTGTCACAGATGTTGCTCCTGCATCTATTGAATTTTCCATTAATTCCTTAACAACAGATGAAGGTCTTTCAACTACCTCACCTGCCGCAATCTTATTTATAAGACTGTTGTCAAGTAAACGAATATCACTCATTTATTTTCCTCTATTCTTCGTCTATTTCTTTAAGTTTTTCTTTTATGTCATACAGCTTTTTCATTGCCTCAAAAGGTGTAATATTATTTATATCCAGATTTTCAAACTCAGCAGATATTTCATTTAAAACCATAATTTTTTTCTCAATAGGCTCATCATCATAAGTATAGTCACTTTCTGAATCCACATTCAAAGTTTTATCCTCACTTGCAAGGAGCTTTAATATTGAATCTGCCCGCTTAACAACACTTCTTGGTACACCAGCAAGTTTTGCAACATGAACACCGTAACTTCTGTCTGTTCCGCCCTCAACAATTTTTCTTAAGAAAATAACATCCTCACCCTGCTCTCTCACACTTACACAATAGTTCTTAACACCCCTTACTTTTCCCTCAAGTTCTGTAAGTTCGTGATAGTGAGTAGCAAACAATGTTCTTGCGCCTATTTTCTTTGCTATATATTCAAGTACTGCCCAAGCTATACTTAAACCGTCAAATGTTGATGTACCTCTGCCTATTTCATCAAGTATAAGAAGGCTTTTATTTGTGGCATTATTTAATATGTTGGCAACCTCAACCATTTCCACCATAAATGTAGATTGTCCTGTAGCAAGGTCATCGGATGCACCGACTCTTGTAAATATTCTGTCAGTAATGCCAATTTCAGCACTTTCAGCCGGAATAAAGCTTCCAACCTGAGCCATAAGCACAAGCAGTGCAACCTGACGCATATATGTAGATTTACCGGCCATATTGGGACCTGTAATTATGGCAAGAGCCTCATCACTGTCAAGATAAGTGTCATTAGGTATAAAGCTTTCTTTGCTCACCTTTTCAACAACAGGATGTCTGCCGTTTTTTATTTCAATAATACTGCTGTTATTTACAAGGGGTTTAACATAATTATTCTTGTCAGCTACATCACCTAATGATTGCAAAACGTCAATTACAGATAAGTTTTGTGCTGTTGACTGTATTCTTTCAATCTTTTTGGCAATATTATTTCTTATTTCACTGAAAAGGTCATATTCAAGAGCGACAACCTTTTCGTCAGCACCTAAAATAGTATCCTCTATTTCCTTAAGCTCAGGAGTAATATATCTTTCTGCATTTGCAAGGGTTTGCTTTCTGATATATCTGTCAGGCACCTGATCCTTATAGGAATTTGTAACTTCTATATAATAACCGAAAACCCTGTTATATCTTATTCTTAATTTAGGTATTCCCGTTTCTTCCTTTTCTTTTGCCTCCAGTGCGGTAAGCCAGCCGGAGCCTTCGTTTTTTGCACTTCTAAGCTTATCAACCTCAGCATTATAGCCCTCTTTTATCATTCCGCCCTCTCTGACACTGAAAGGCGGTTCATCAGAAATGCTTTTATCTATAAGCTCATAAACATCTTCAAGACAATCAAAGCCTTCATATATTTCTTTAACATATTCCGAATCGTAATTGCTTAAATTTTCCTTAATCTGAGGAAGATATTTAAATGAATTTTTAAGAGCTGTCAAATCCTTTGCATTTGCCGTGGCATATATAACCTTACTCATTAAACGCTCAATATCAAAAATTGTATTAAGCATTTCCTTTAAGTCTTCTCTTTCAAAGGGACTGTCCTTAAACGCCTCAACGGCATCCAATCTTTTATCTATTTCTTCCTCTGCAATTAAGGGCTGTTCAAGCCATTTTCTTAAAAGTCTTGCACCCATTGCGGTTTTGGTCTTATCAAGCACCCACAAAAGAGAGCCTTTTTTAGACTTATCCCTTATTGTCTGTGTAAGCTCCAAATTTCTTCTTGAACTTATATCAAGAACCATATATTTATTTGCCGCATATTTCTTTATTGTGGAAATATGAGAAAGATTATTCTTTTGTGTTTCAATAAGATATTCAAGAAGAGCACCTGCGGCACATACACAAGGCTTGTCATCCTCCAAGCCAAAGCCCATTAAATTAAGAGTTTTGAAATGGTTGCAAAGGCATATATTGGCATTCTGATAATCAAAAGCCCACTGACTGTATTCATTAAGCTTAATATCAAATATTCTTGAAACCTGTTCTCCAAGCTCAACATCCTTATTGCATATAATTTCAGAAGGATTAAATCTGGCAATTTCATCAATAACCTTATTGTCAAGCTCCTTTGGAACAGCAGTTACCTGAAATTCTCCCGTTGAAACATCACAGCTTGCCACTCCGTACCCATCTGAATTTTTAAATATACACATAATATAGTTATTCCTGCTTTCATCAAGAACATTGGTATCCAGCACAGTACCGGGAGTTACAATTCTTATAACATCTCTTTTTACTATTCCTACAGCCTTTTTAGGGTCTTCTGTCTGCTCGCATATGGCAACCTTATATCCCTTTTCCACAAGTTTTGCAATATAGCCGTCGGCAGAATGAAAAGGCACGCCGCACATAGGTGCCCTTTCCTCCTGACCGCAGTTTTTACCTGTTAAAGTAAGTTCAAGTTCCTTTGAAGCAATAACAGCATCATCATAAAATAATTCATAAAAATCGCCCAGTCTATAAAAGAGCAGACAATATTTATATTGTTCCTTAATCTGCATATACTGCTCCATCATAGGTGTCAGCTTAGCCATAAATCACACTTCCTCAAAAATTAATGACATCCGCTGCAGCTGCTGCAGCTTCCGCTACATCCGCATTCTTCATCTTCACATTCCCCTGTTATTGTGGACCGAAATATTGTCATAACTCTGTTAATTAAGGCATTAAGCTCGCTTTCAGCCTGCACCATATCGTTAATAACAGGGTTTTTCTTTAATTCGGCAATCATTTCAGTAAGTTTGCTGCCCTCAGCTTTCATTTCCTCCTGAGAGATAGTACCCTCCTGAACTCGCATATTTACAGCCTCTCTGTAAGTATTGTAATCAAGGAGCTGTTGTCTTGCTTCCTCGTTATTATCAAAGATATATCTGGTTTCGGCAACTCTTTTGCCCTCGTCCGTTGATAAAACCGCATAGGCAAGCTCTCTTGCCTGATCATATATTGAATTTGACATTTTATTATCCTCGTTTCTTTCTTATTTTTTGATAACATAGCATTGTATATTATAACATAAAACGATTTTATTTTCAATTACAAATATTTTTGAAAATATATGATTAAAGGCACTACCTTTCTATGTTAAAAAAGGACATGCAACGCACGTCCTATTTACTAAACAATTTATTAAGCCTTTTCCTCATTTTTTCGGTTCTTTTTTGAGTTTCTTCTTCATCAACATTCCACTTGTCATTTTCATAAACAACAACTGCACCGTCTCTTGCATTACCATTAATTTCATCAGCATTTAATTTAAGCATTTTATTTTCATCGTCCGTTATAACAGCAATGCCCTCTTCAATTCTGTCAATAACAAACATAATTACACCCTCTCACCAATTAAATAAAATGTTTTGCAGTCAATAATTTTAACATCAAAAATATCACCTATCATAGACTTATCACCCTTAAAGTGAACAAGAGAGTTATCCTCCAGTCTGCCTGTAATGTAGCTTTCATCGTTTGCACTTACATCATCAGCCATTACTCTATACACATTACCAACCTTAGCACGGTTTAAATCATATATAATAGGATTAAGAGCCTCCAAAACCCTGTTAAAGTTAGCCTTTGCCTCTTTTTCAGACACCTGATTTTCCATAATTGCGGCAGGAGTACCTGTTCTTTTGGAATAAATAAATGTAAAAGCACTATTAAACTTAGCCTTCTTAATTACATCAATGGTATCATCAACCTGTTCTGCCGTTTCCCCCGGGAATCCCACAATAATATCTGTAGTCAACGCTATATCGGGAATTTCCCTTCTTATTTTTTCAACAAGTCCCAGATAATGTTCCTTGGTATATCGTCTGTTCATTTTCTTTAAAATATCATTGTTGCCTGCCTGGAAAGGTAAGTGAATATGATTGCATACCTTTTCACAGTCCCTCATTGCATAAATAAGCTCGTCGCTTAAATCCTTAGGGTGAGAAGTCATAAATCTTATTCTTTCAATACCATCTATTTCATTAACCATTCTAAGGAGCTTTGCAAATGTAATTTCCTCGTCAAGCCCCTTACCATAACTGTTTACATTCTGACCTAAAAGGGTAATTTCCTTTACACCGTCAGCCGCAAGACCCTTAATTTCATTTATAATATCCTGAGGACAGCGGCTTCTTTCCCTGCCTCTAACATAAGGCACAATACAGTAAGAACAGAAATTGTTGCAGCCAAACATAATATTAACACTTGCCTTATACTTAAAATGCCTTATAGTAGGTAAATCCTCAACGATTTCACCGTGCTCCTTCCAAATATCAAATACAGGGGCATTGGTTTCCATATTTATGTACATTAATTCAGCCAGCTTGTACAAATTAAATGTACCAAATACAATATCAACGTGCTTATACTTTTCCTTAATTGTCTGTAAAACCACATCCTGCTGCATCATACAGCCGCAAAGAGCAATCCTCATTTCGAGATTTTCCTTTTTCCGGTGCTTTAAATAACCTAAATTGCCATAAACCTTGTTTTCGGCATTTTCTCTTACACAACAGGTATTGTATATAATAAAATCAGCATCCTTTTCTTCGGCTGTTTCCTCATAGCCCATATTTTTAAGCATACCCAAAAGCTTTTCGGAATCATGAGCGTTCATCTGGCAGCCAAATGTAGTAATATGCATTTTCTTTCTTCTGCCTGTTTTATTGTAAAATTCTTCATTTATATCTCTTATTTTATCCATAAATTCCTGCTGTCTTTTTAGCTCTTCAGCAGAAATGTTTTGTACTCTTTCCACCAGTATATCCTCCGTTAAGCATAACTTTACATAGTAACAGTTGATATTATAACATATCTATATAACTATTGCAAAGGTAAATTATATTAAAAAGGGACTGACAGAGCAATCCCTCGGTTATGCATTAATTTTAAAAATTCGCATATATTCATTTATTTGTTCAAGCAAAACCTCTTTTTCTTCTAAAGTTCCTTCACCCTCACATCTTATAAGCTTTCCTTCATCAAAATAACATTTTATTTCTGAACATTTATTAATTACATAATCATAATTCTTTACACTATAAAAATATATTTCATTGTTATCAAAATATAAATCCATATCATCATATGTATATCTGGAGAAATATTCATCTATATGAATTTTTTCAATCATACTTGTTTCAGAATTTCTATAAACCGTACCCGAAGTTTCTCCACCATACAAAAAATCTTCTTTTATATAATTATCTTTTTCCTCTGCCATAGCAAACTTTGCTTTTATTTCTGTCAGTTTTTCATTAACAGAAAACCCGGGTGCAATAATATTTACATAATTTTCTTTTTTATTCCATTCATAGCTCCCCTCAAATCCACCTAAAGCAGTAAAAAACATTTGAACCGGCATCATATACCTGTCATCAATAATATGAGATTGATATCTATATCTAACACTTTTGCTATTATCAATGTAAAGATAACAGCTTTCAATTATGTTTTTACATACTCGATTATCTGTAGATATATTAATGCTTAACCATTCACCACTGTAACAATCAGATACTTTGTTTGCACCAATATTCAAAATATCTGAAACACCACAAACCGGAATATATATATTTCCTACATACACAACAGGCAGTTTTTCTTCATCTTCTATATTAATTTTTTCACCATTTATATACAGCTGAACTTTTTTGCCCGACAAATTAAACATAACCGGTAAGCTATTCTCATCAATGCTGTATTCTGCAAGCAGCACAGGATTATTTGATATATTATAAAATCCCCAACACTTTTTATCTTCCTTTTCAATAAGTTCCGCCAATATATACTTTTTAATATTTTCCGTTTCCTTATCAATAAATTTTATGTAATATCTTCCGTCATTTAATTTCTGACATTCTATATCCTCAAAAAATCCCCATTTATCTTGTTCGGCATATATTGAAATCGGTGCAAAATAATACTTTTCATTATAATAATAGTATCTTATATATTCCCTTCCATCATAATTATCTGTTCCAATATAATTATGGTCAGGCTTCTTGTTAAAAATATTTGTTATATACCAATCTACAATATTGCTATTAATCTCATAATAATAGCTTTCATCGCTATAAACAGCCAATTTATTTAATGGGTCAGTAATTTCCTTTTCTATTGCATTAACATAGTTATCATCATTAAGTCTAAGTACAATATCAGCCGCTGTTTCAACAACAGTATTATAATCGGTAAATTTGTAATCATAACCCTTAGACATCAAAAAACTGTATTCATTCAAAAAATCAACCAAATCTACAATGTCATTTTCACTTATATCCTTATTTTCATTTTCTGTATCGGCATAAATAGCCTCATCCTGCCCAAAAACACTCACACTGCCACAAGTTAATGTTAAAACAGTGCTTAAAACCATAATACATATCATAATTTTTTTTATAATATTCCCCCTCTTTCTGAAGTATTTTATATATTTATTTTACACTGCTGTATTATAACCTATGAGAACCAAAATGAAAGCTTGCTTTCAATTTTGGTCGAAAGGTTACCGACGCGTTAGCGAAGGTAATTATATTCTTTGCGTAAGCAAAGCGCTATGCGAACAAAGAGAACATAGCCATAGGAAGTTAATACTTCCTGTAATATAATTTTCAACAATTTTATAAAAAGGGACTGCCCAGCAGTCCCTCAATGTAAAATTATTTAATTGAATAAGTTGCTGTATTTTTATAAGATCCTATTTTGCATCTGTAAAATATCATTCAAACTCAACATATGTTTTAAAAAAATCATAATTATCAGAGTTTAACATACTTCTTATATTAGTAACACTTTCTTTAAGAGCATTAACATTCTCCTCATTATAATTATTTAATAAATCATTTATATTACTAAATGGAGCTAAAAGAGGAAAGAAGTATTTAATTTTATCAAAAACATTCTGAACATTTTTTGCATACTTAACATCATCTACAAATTCTAAAACAACATCACATCCATATTTATTTATATCCATATAAAATTTAGAAATTGCAATATAATCTACAGCATTAATTCCCGTACTATTTAATAAAAAAGCATTCTCATGGTTAATCATTGCAGTTTTTACAGTTTCATTTATTTCTTTGAGCGCTGCCATGGTTAAAAGATCGTTTGAAATCTCATCCGCATTATACAAATTATTACTCACTAATTTACCGGCAGACACAATAGTTCTTGCCTCTATCATTCCCGGTATTAAATTAGTTAATTCTTTCCAACCCCTATCAACCACAAAATTAGCAAGTTCTTCCATACCAGCAAATGCTCCATTTGCCGCCATTTCTTCTATAGTCTGCTGATTTGCTTCTCTAATTGCTAAAATGACATTATCACACGCTGTTTTAATGTCTTGATTAGTAGTATTAGTAGCTATAATTTCTAAGGCTTTTATTTTTTCATCACTAATCTGACTTAAAGTATATAACTGCATAAACTTATCATACATAGCATCAGCACTATCTTTAGCAACTAAGATTGAATCAAGTATGGTCAAATCATTATAAAATTTATCAACATCGAATACATTTAACCCTGATATTGTAACCTTGTTTGCATTTTGATTTTCTCTAAGCTTTTTATTAAATTGTGAATATATCTCTTTAACTAAATCATTATCCATTATTTCTTTTGCATTTTCATAATAATCATTTTTATTATACAGCATATCCATTAAGGCAACTTCATAATAATTTGTCGGACTGTATTTAAGTTCAAAAAAATCTATAAAATCGTTTATACCCTGATATACTTCTGATGATTTTATATTCGCATTATCAATTATAACTGAGCTCGGATTTTCAAAGTCATTTTTCATATAATCATAGCTATAACTATTGGCACAGGTAATAGCAAGAAGTCTATATTCATCTAATATATTTGATTTAATTTCCAAATCATTATCATATGTAATATTAATTGTCCTCGTCTCGCTATCCCACGTTACGTCAGCCCCAAAGCCTTCTGATACAACTCTTATTGGAATCATTGTAGTATCATTAACTATCTTTGAGGGAGCTAATGTTAGTTCCCATACACCATTTACATCAATATATTCATCACCTATTGTATGCTTTATAGTTTTGTCATTTCTAAATGCAGTAATTGTATCCGTATCTGCATCATAATAAATTTTAGCACCTAAAGCCTCAAAAATAGCTCTCATGGGAACCATTGTTACATCATTTTCTATATATGGAGCTTGGTCAAATGATAAAGTTTCACCGTTGAGAATAACAACAATTTCTTTTTCAACTTCATATTCAAAAGGTGATATACTATTTTTATAAAAACTCCATTGATTTTTTCCATCAATATTTTTTAAATCAACCACCATATAATTGTAGTTTTGTTCATATCCTTCTCCCACATTATAATATACGGTTACATAATACTTACCATCAGATAAAACTTTGTAATCAGTAATATCAGCCGAATGTCCTATATATCCTGCATCACCTGACTTTATATAATAATATCCATTATAATAATACATACCCATATCTCCACCAATATCCATTGAATGGTCAGGCTCTACGTTATAGATATTTCTCGAAATCCAGTCAACGTTATCTGCATCTAATTTGTAATAATAATAATCTTTAATATCATTATATTCAAAATATAATCTATCTTTAGGGTCTGGTTTTGCAGTTGTTCCATTATACGTATAATACAGTTCTTCACCATCTTCTCCAAAAAAATATTCATATCCCCAACTGCCATAACCTTGTGTTATAAACGGACAAAATACATTTTCAAACTTAGTGGTTGATGAATCAAATTCTTCATCATGTATAAAATACAGTTCTTCAAGCATATCTTCTAATTTTTCAAAATCAGAATTTGTCGCAACCAACCTTTCTGTATCATCTGAATTAATAGAAGGTAATGTCATAGCTTCAATTGAGCCATTATCCCACTCACATATAAACCCTAACTGTTCAATATCTCTATAATCATTCCATTGATATGTACTTGTATATGTACCTAAATAATCCTCAGTTCCTCCATAGTCATTATTAGGTTCATTACTACACCAATCTGAATAATTCCAATTTTCTCCTGTTATCCACATCCATTCGCCTTCATTATCTGCATCGTTTCCGCCTAGCCAATATTGTTTTTCATTGTCACAAATATATTTATAAATAAACATCCATTCTTCTTGTGATGTAAATGTAGCAAGATGACCTCCCATTTTTTCACAAGTTTCTTTTGCTTGATTCCAAGTCATTTTTGTATCAAAAAATTTATAAGTGTGCCCATTAAAATTATACTCATTATCGTCAGCAATAGCATAACTAGTATTGTAAACAAATACATTTATTGTCAAACTTACTACTAACAACATACTTAAAAATCTTTTCACAATCCTCACCTCCAAAATTAATTTTTACCATATGTAATATTTAATTATACATAATAACTAATTAATTACCTTACTATATTTATAAGCATCTCCCGAATCATCATAAATTGTCAATGTATTACCGCTTACATCAAATGTAAATGAATAATCTGACGCAATAACTCCTGATATTCTTATTCTGTTACCATCAACAGAATAACCGCCGCTGTAATTAGATGAACTTGAGTTATATGTACCATCACTAAAAAATTCAAGTTCTGACAATCTGCCATAATCAACTTTTATACCTTTATCCACAGCCTCCCATCTGCCTGCAAGTGCAGATGCAGACGAACCGCAAGCAGATAATAACGCAACAATTACTCCCACAACTAAAAATAATCTAATTTTCTTCATAAAAACCATTCCTTTCATTATTTATATTAATAAGATAATTTTATCAATTATAGTAAAATTTAATATTAATTTATATTAATAACTATAGTGTTATTATACTTATCCCACGTTATGTCACTTGTATTAAATAAGTATTTAATAGCCCCTATAGGCAAATAATAACAGTTTGAATCCGCATCCTCTCTTCCTGCCCATGCTATTCCAAATGAATGGGGAGTTTGAAGTATTGTCTTTTTACCATTAATTTCAAAAACACTTGTACCTCTATCATTTATAATTTTATTATTACTGTTTGATATAATTACACTACCATCATTATCAGTTACACTATATCCGAAATATTCAAACAATTTATTCACTGAAATGTATGAATAATCAAAATTATTATCATCAGGATATAAATCCACCCCATTAATAATATTATTGTTTATCTTTAAATTAATCATTTTCCTATTTACCGATTCTTCATACATATCTTTATCTATAACATAAATATTATCTGTAATTTTTGTTGGTAAAGTAAAAACATCATTAGATGTAGGATCTCCGTCACTTGCTCCCCAAAAATATATGCTTCCACTTTCTGTTAAAGCATAACTATATTTTCCTATAAAAGAATCCATACTTATATCATAGATTTTTTCATCTAAATTTACTTGCACCGGCAAATATTGATCAATTCTTGTTCCATTACCTAATTCTCCAAAGTTATTGCCGCCCCATCCATATAACGTACCATCATTTTTTAGGGCAAGTGTATTATTGTTTCCGGCTATTACCTTTTTAACATCCGAAATGTTATTAACCTTATATGCAAAATCACTTATTGTATTTGTGCCGTTTCCCAATTGTCCGTATTCATTCTCACCCCATGTATATACATTTCCATATTTGTCAACTGCCGCTATATGTCTGCTTTTACAGGATATATCCGCAATATTATTAAATCCCCAAATTTGTATTGGTGAATAAGTTATATTATCATTCCCATATATATTACTGTTTCCAAATACCCAAACAGTACCATCGTATTTCAAGGCAACTCCGATCCCATCACCAACCTCTACTCTTTTTACATTATCAAGACCTTCGAGTTTAACCGGAATATTACTATATTCTCCGACTTTACTGCCTAAAATCCCACTATAGTTTGAGCCCCAGCCATATACTGTTCCATCTGTTTTTACTGCTAAAGATGTACCATTTGCTCCGCTTATATCTATAATATTTGTTAATCCTATAACATTTGAAGCAACATCTGAACTCACATTAGTACCATTGCCCAATTGCCCGCAATCATTATCTCCCCAAGCTGAAACAGTTCCGTCTGACTTTAAAACTACCCCATAATCTCCTAAGCATAATTTATTTATACTTATTCCATTTAAACCCTTTAAAGTAAGCCATTCATCGTAATTCATAATAGCGGAATAATATATTCCAAAGCTTCTATCATAATCCTCTATTCCGTTAGACGTAAATATGTTAGAATAATTCTTACTCTTGTAGCAATTAACAATAAGGTTATATAATTTACCTCCGCTTAAAAGCATACCTCCACCGTCAGCAAAAAAAGAATTATTTGCATCCACTTTATAACAATAATCACGATTTTTTATTTCAGCAACAGCAGAATTTAACTCCTCTGCTACACATTGGGGCAATGTATTCAAATCAACCAAATACTTTTGATTAATAGCTCCGGCAAATATAACATTTGCATTTGACACCATAGTACAAATAATAAGCAGAAAACTAAACGGTTTTCTTAACATAATTATTTTTTCACATAATTTTTTCATATTTACCTCCTCGTATAATAAGTCAAAGATATTCGTACTCCGCTAACGCTACGCACTCATAACCGACGGCATCTGCGATGACTTTGTATTCAGTAGGAGCTTATACTCCCACTGAATACAATAATAAGTACCCTCTGCCTAAGAGGCAGGGGACTCACTTAGTCGGTTAAAAAATAACTTTTATTTCAACTTTGTTTAAATATATTCAGCAAATGCCTATAGCACATAAACTTACCCTGCTTCCGCAATTATCACAAATCATATAATCCTCCTATTTATATAACGAAACAACAATTTTTTATAATTCGTCAATTGGCAGCAGTTGAAGTTTCCGTAGTATCGTTGGCAGCGTTAATATAATTTGAATTATATAATTTACCGTCAAATATAGATGCAATTCCATTCTGACCATCCATTTTGGGATAATATATTTTTAGTATTTTTACTCCCGTCACATTTATATTGAAGCTTACAGGCATAACACTTGCCTTAAAAGTAGGTGATGTATATAAAAGAACACCATCTCCGTATACCTCAAAAAACTTACTATATTCAGTATCTCTTTCATCATAAGCAACGCCTGCCACTCCCTCAAAATTGGTATAATTTCCGTTAATCAAATATTCAGCATATGAATCACCACCCCATCCTCCAATGGAATATATTCTTTTATACGTTTTACCTGTATTATCTGATAAATTGCTATAATTATCACTAATGTAATCATTTTTGTTAAGGTAATCCATTTCATTTATAAAGGTTGGCAGATATGACTTATATTCTTTATATTTTGCTTCAAAATTAGTGTTATCTTCATCTTGTGCTAAGGCTGCTTCCATAGTAGACGCCGCCTTTTCATAATTTTGATTCCGGAATTCATTTTCAGCTTTTTCCATAATTATCTTTTCATAATTTTTTTCTAAATTTTCATATAAATCTAAAATCTTTTCTTCATTTGGAAACAGCTTTTTAATATTTTCAACAATTTTTTTAGCCTCCTCATAATTGTTGTTTTCCAAATATTTATTTGTATAAGTTGTGATTCCCTCACAATATTTTGTCATTAATTCTTCTTTAACATCATCTAACCCATATTGGTCAGCATTTATAATTAAATTTGTCGCATCATCTATTTTTTCATTATTTATGTAATCCTCAATTTGCATCAATATTTCCTGAGAAAAAGTACTTTTAACATTGTTAATAGCCTCTGTTGCTTCACCGTAAAAAGATGAATCCTTATCAATTCCTCTATACAGTGAAATAGCTTTTGCATATTCCTTTTCATCTAATGCGGCTTTTGCCTCCTGCATTATTTCTATATCAGAAATTTCTTGATTGGCTTCTGCTACCTTTTTTTTAAGCTTTCTTATTTCCATACTTTCAATGGTAAACATTACAGCTGTAGCTTTGTCATAGTCAATACTTTCATTTTTATATCTGTTCACCGTATGCTTAATCACTTTATCAAGACCAAAATTTAAAATAGGATTACTTTCACCCGTTACAAATTCATAATAGTAAACTTCAGCCGCTTTATCACTGTTGCCTGTATACAGATTAAAAACAATTCTTCCTGAATTTGATGTAAAAATACCTATAGGTATACCAACAATGATAATTAATATAAGAATTATTGACAGCTTCACTTTACTTATTTTCTTATGTGGTTTGGTAAGCTTTTTTGCTCCATTGTTTAATTTGTTACCACAATTTGGACATGATTCTATATTAGTATCATCTATTTTACTTCCGCACTTATCACAAAACATTTTATTTACCTCCCATTAATTTAATTTTTTGCCACAGCCTGCACAAAAATCAGCCTCCACTCTGTTATAATATCCGCATTCGCATTTCATACTTGCATTTTCATTGTTTTCCTGAATGTCATTATTATTCTGCAAATTAAGAAGCTTTATATTTAAATCCTCAATTTCTTTAATATAGACTCCAATTTTCTCACATAGCTCTTTAAATTCCTCTCGTTCAATATCTCCACTTTTTTGCATATGGTAAACCATAATACCAAGCTGCTGTGCAGCTTGGTTTTTTTGTTCTTCTCTACCCTTAATTTCTGTATTTAATTTTGTTTTTTCCATAAACAACTTTGAATTCTCACTTACAGAATTTACACCTTTATTTATTCCAACAAGCACCTTATTAAAAAAGTCAGACATAATTTTCCTCCTCGTATTATATAGTTATAGTGTTTAAAGCCCTAATTCAGGACTTATGCTATAATGTATAAGGTACTGTGGATTAGTTTTTACCTCCTACCACGTGATGGTTTAATTTAGGCTCTAACCACAGTCTCTTTGTACATTTGTTAATTAGTTAGATACCGCATGACGGTTTATTTAGAACGAGGTTACAATCGCAAGGAG
>DBGCRA010000043.1:0-13234 GCA_048359195.1 Candidatus Gallispira sp. | reverse complement strand
ACTTTTGAAACTTGATGCGTTTGTCCTGAAAGCCGTGAAACACAGCTTGACTATATTTGCTATATTTGGTAAAATAAAAGAAGTATAAATAAATATGTATAGGAGAGATTAACTAATGAATTTATTATTATCTTTATTAACAGAAGGCGTTACTGTTATGTCATCAGGTGCAAGTGATGCAGCTGAAGCCGTAACAGAGGCAGCAGCTACTGCAACAGCGGCAGCTCAGACATCAGGTGGAGGCTTTGGTACAATTGGTATGATTATTTATATTGTGGCTCTTATAGCTATATTCTATTTCCTTGCAATCAGACCACAGAGAAAGAGAGATAAGGAATTAAAGGCTATGCAGGCTGCTATTCAGGTTGGTGATGATGTTATGACTTCATCAGGTTTCTATGGCAAGGTTGTTGAAATTAACGATCAGGTTATGGTAGTTGAGTTTGGTACTAACAGAGGTATCAGAATTCCTGTTAAGAAGAGCGAAATCCTTGGTAATAAGGCACCTAATGTAAGCTCTGAAAAGTAATTATCCAAATCGGGTGTGGGCGGCTTTTGTCCACACCTTATTTTTTCGAGGTGTCAGGAAAGGTGAAAAAAGATATGTTAGATGTTGCATTACTTGGTACAGGCGGTATGATGCCTTTACCCGACAGATTTTTAACCAGTCTTATGCTGAGACTTGAGGGCAGAATGATGGTTATTGACTGCGGAGAGGGCACTCAGGTTACTATGAAGCAGCTTGGCTGGGGCTTTAAAAATATAGATGTTATTTGCTTTACTCATTATCACGCTGACCATATTTCAGGTCTGCCGGGACTTCTTTTAACTATAGGCAATTCGGCAAGAACAGAGCCCTTGACTATAGCAGGACCAAAGGGACTTTTAAAGGTTTATGAAGGGCTTAAGACTATTTTTCCCGAACTTCCTTTTGATGTAAATCTTGTGGAGCTTGAGCCTGACGGTGAATTGAGTGTTGGTGTGTTTAATATAAAAAGTCTTAAGGTTAATCACAAAATTACCTGTTATGCCTATAGAGTTGATGTTAAAAGGGCAGGCAAATTTAATGTGGAAAAGGCAGAAAAGAATAATGTACCTAAAAGAGTGTGGTCAATTCTTCAAAAGCAGCCAAGTGTTGAGTTTGAGGGAATAACATATACATCTGATATGGTTCTTGGTGATGACAGACGAGGTTTAAGTGTATCTTACTGCACGGATACAAGACCTGTAGATGCACTTCCCGATTTTGTAAGGGAGTCGGATTTGTTTATTTGCGAGGGTATGTATGGTGAGGAAGAAAAGCTTAACAAGGCTAAGGAGTATAAGCATATGCTTTTTTCTGAGGCGGCAGGAATTGCAAAGGCTGCTGATGTAAGAGAAATGTGGCTTACTCATTTCAGTCCTGCTATGCCTTTCCCTGAAATGTATATTAACAATGCAAGAAGTGTATTTGAAAATACTCATCTTGGCAAGGACAGAAAAAATGTTACACTGATGTTTGATAATGAATGATGACGGAGTGAATAAAAATGGATAAGGATATTACAATACTTGCAATAGAAAGCTCCTGTGACGAAACCTCTGCCGCTGTTGTAAGAAATGGCAGAGAGGTGCTTTCAAATGTAATTTCATCACAAATTGCCACTCATAAGCTTTATGGCGGAGTTGTGCCTGAAATAGCTTCAAGACAGCATATTCAGGCGATTGATTGGGTTATAGATGCTGCTCTTGACGAGGCTGAAATTGATAAAAAGGATATTGATGCTATAGCAGTAACTTACGGACCCGGACTTGTAGGTGCGGTTCTTGTGGGACTTTCAGAGGCTAAGGCACTTGCGTTTGCACTTAATAAGCCGTTAATACCTGTTCACCATATAGAGGGTCATATTGCTGCTAACTATATTCAGAATAAAAGCTGGGAGCCTCCCTTTGTGTGTGAGGTTATAAGCGGCGGACATACTCACCTTGTACACATTAAGGATTACAATAGCTTTGAAATTTTAGGTCACACAAGAGATGATGCGGCAGGTGAGGCTTATGATAAGGTAGCAAGGGTTTTAGGTTTAACCTATCCGGGAGGACCTCAAATTGATAAACTTGCAAAAAACGGTAATGCCAATGCTGTAAAGTTTCCAAGAGTTGTACTTGAAAATGATACTTATGATTTCAGCTTCAGCGGTTTAAAGTCAGCGGTTTTAAACTATATTAATAAGGCAAAAATGAAGGGTGAGGAATTTAAGAATGAGGATATAGCTGCAAGTTTTCAGCAGGCTGTGGTAGATGTTCTTGTTGAAAAAGCAATAAGGGCCTGCAAGGAATTAAAGCTTAATAAGCTTGCTTTAGCAGGTGGAGTTTCTGCTAATTCTCATCTTAGAGAGGAAATGCAGAAAGCCTGTGATAATGAAGGTATTGAGCTTTGTGTGCCTGACCTTGTGCTTTGTACTGATAATGCTGCTATGATAGGTGCGGCAGGTTATTATGAATTTTTAAAAGGTAATGTGGCAGATATGTCCCTTAATGCTTATCCCGGTTTGAAATTGGGTGAAAGATAAGAAAGGAAATAATAAAATGAACTTTTCAGATAAATTTGGCAGTATAAAAGAAAACATACTTGTAGAATTAGATACAAAAAGTAAGTCAATGTTGGCAAGAGGTGAAGAGGTTATTAACCTTTCAATAGGCACTCCCAATATTCCTCCCGCCGACTATGTTATAAAAACCGTAAGTGAGGCATTTAAAAATCCTGAAAATTACAAGTATGGTATTACAGAAAGCAAGGAGCTTTTAGACGCTGTTGTGTACTGGTACAAGAACAGATACGGAGTAGATTTGAAGCATAATAACATTGTGGCTGTAAACGGTTCACAGGAGGGTATTGCTCATATTGCTTTTCCTATATGCAACCCGGGGGATATTGTTCTTGTGCCTGACCCATGCTATCAAATATTTGCTTTTGGACCAACAATGGCAGATGTGGAGCTTCATTATATGCCCTTGTTAAAGGAAAATGATTACATAATTGATCTTGATGCAATACCTGAGGATATTGCAAAGAAGGCAAAAATGATGGTTGTATCATATCCCAATAATCCGACTACAGCAACTGCACCAAGAGAGTTTTATGAAAAACTTGTTGCCTTTGCAAGGAAATATGATATTATTGTTATTCATGACAATGCCTATTCAGAGCTTGTTTATGATGATGAACCGGGACTTTCATTTCTTGAAATTAAGGGAGCTATGGATGTAGGCATTGAGTTTAATTCTCTTTCAAAGTCATATAATCTCACAGGTTTAAGGCTTTCATTTGCAGTGGGAAATGAGGAAATTTTAAAGAGATTCCGAACATTTCGTTCACAAATAGATTATGGTATGTGTATGGGTGTACAGATAGCTGCAATTACGGCTCTTACAGGTGATCAGCAGTATGTGGCTGATGTGAGAGAGGAGTATAAAAGGAGGAGGGATACCCTTATTAACGGACTTAACAGTATAGGCTGGAATGTGCCTTTAACACCGTCAACAATGTTTGCGTGGCTGCCCATACCTCCTAAATATACATCATCACTTAAATTTTCTCTTGATCTTCTTGAAAAGGCCGGTGTGCTTGTAGTACCGGGAGTTTCCTTTGGTGAGCTTGGAGAGGGCTATGTAAGAGCTGCTCTTGTTCAGGATTGTAAGGTACTTGAAAGAGCTGTTGAAAAAATTAGAAATAGTGGAATATTGGAATAAATAAAAAGGCGGTGCAGCCGCCTTTTTAATAAAATTCTTACTCCTTACTCAACCTTTCCGCCTCACTAAGCACCTTTCTCACAGTTTGCTTGGATACAAGCATTGAGCTTCCTTCCCCTTTATTTACAACATAGAAGCTGTCATTATAGTTATAATATTTATCAACCTCTTTACTGCCGTCCATAAGATTAAATGTAATTATAATTTCCGGATTGCTTTCAGGTTCTGTTCTATCCATAATTTCATCAAAGCTTATACCTACAATAAGTTCATAAAAATCCGTAAATGTTTCTTTATCCACAAGCTTATTATTTATATAAGTATTTCTGTAATCCTTTGAAACTCCGTCAATATCTCTAAAGTCATTTTCGCCTTCGGACTTAAACTGAATATCATAATTACTGCTGCCTTCAATACTTATACTTTTTACCTTTGAACGCTGATAAAGAGATACGAACTTTTCAACAAAGTCAGCAATTTTTGCATCAATAAAAGGCTTTATTGCCCTGTAATCCATTGTAAATACTTCAGGTCTGCCATTTACCATAACATAAGCTGTCCGGGTGTCATCATCGTTTGTAACTACGTTACCTACCTTAATATTAATGCTGTTGTCATTATCGGCAAGGTGTATTGTACAAATGGGGTTATCAAGTCCGTATTGCGTTAAATCCACAGGCTTAATATCTGCCAAATCTTTAATGTTAATACTGTCGGAATTTTTAAGTATGCTTGACTGCAAGTTGTAAGGATATACAAGTATATTACTTACAGGCTTTTCCATAACAAGGGTAGCCAGACCGTTTTTTTCTGAGTATTCCTTTGCAATAGGATTGTCCTTGTCATATTTTATAACTATATCCCTTTTGTCCGATTCATCACTGAAATCAACTGAAATTTCCTGAACGGAATTTGTATCAATTTTAGGCAGAGATTTATCAATTATGTCATTAAAGCCATATAAAAGGGCATTAAGTCTTGCAGAATTAACCATATATACGGTATTGCTGTCATTAAGGTTTACATAGTAATATTTATTGTCGGTAGTAATTGTACCTACGTTTATTGTTACATCATCATTTGATGCAACGGCTGATGGCTCTGCAAGACCATATTTAGCCATATCCTCAGCATTTTCTTCAATAACGCTGTCGGCATAAAGACTTGTAAATACGCTTGCCATACCGGCTATGGCAGATGCATTAAAGCTGTTGTCATAGCCATCGATATACCAACTGTTACCCTTTTTATTGAAATTAAGGTTTATTTGTGAATTTTTAAGGCTGAAAGACTTTACATAATCAGCCTTAACTATCTGTGTACCTAAATCCTCCATTACAATATCGGTGTTTTCTGTTTCCGGTTCATCGGGTGCAGAGCTTGTCATAAAAAGATAAATACCGAAAAGGGCTGCAAGTATAACTATGGCACCAATTAACATATATAACTTCTTTTTCATTATTTGTTTCTCCTTGTTATCCAGACAATGAAGGCTGCGGCAAATAATATGCCGGGTATTACAAACCAACTCATTATTTTGATTTTAGAGGCAGAACCTGCATCTATAACTATAGCTGATGTTTCAAGATTTTTAGGTGCAATATATATGCTGTCCTTATTGTCATTAAGCCAGTTAAGAGCATTAACAACAAATGTGGAGTTAGCATTATTGACCATTGAATCGGTATTTGGGTCAATAAGGTAATAGCTGCATCCTGATACAATAAGTTTTGTTGTATGGGATTTGTCAGTATATGTTGAATCCGTAACTGCAACAGCTATGTTAAAAGGTCCTTCCTTGTCACCCTTTTCTTTGTTGGCTGATTGATTGTTTTCTGCCTTAATATAAGCCTTATTGCTTGCAGTAAGGAGAGGTTCCGTTACAAGACCCTGCTTTTGTACATCGGTATTTTTTACATTCTGGCAGGCAACTGCAAGAGTGTGATAGTCCTTAGCAATAAGTGTTGAGTTAATATCATGTTCCTTTAACTCCGGTAAAACCGCATAAGGATATATCATATATGAGCTTTCATCACCCTCGTATACATAGCCTTCATCAAGAGTAAGACCATATGTACCTGCAATACTCATAAGGTTAGGGCATTTTGTTATATCAATACCGCCCAGAAGCATAAATGCTCTGCCGTCATTATTAAGGTAATTTAATACTTTTTCACTTTCCTCTTTGGAATAATCTCTGTCAACAGGAGTAATCATAAGTACAGAACAGTCAGCAGGTATATCCTCTGAAATAAGATTGATTGTAGCCGTTGCGTAGTTTGCAAGCTTAAGCTGGTCATTAAGTGAAGTAAAGTTTTGACTGTCGGGTTCACCGTGACCTGTAATGAAGTAAACCGTAGGAGAAACCTCCATATTTACATACTGCAATGCACTTGTAAGAGCCGATTCAAGGTTTAAAACACCGTTGTCGTTGTAGTAGTCACTGTAGTTTACAACCTTAAATTTGTTACCTGACTCAACAATAATGCTGTTTACATCAACACTTACATTTTCAGATACGTATTTCTTTGCAAAATCGGGGTGAAGATATAGGTCCCTGTTTTCAACCTTAATATGGCTGTTTGTTTGGGTATATTTATCAATAACCTGATTTATTCTTCCTATTATTGCATCTGAACTGCCTGTTTTAAAAAGGGTGTATACATTTATATCACTGTTTATATTGTCAAGCACTGTATTTGTTTCATCGGAAAGTGAAAATATTTCCTTTTCGGTAAAGTCAAAAGACTTGTTAAACTGCCCTATTATTAAATTTATTACTATAAGTATGGCTATAAATATAAGTGAAACAACAACGGAATATGTGCCATACTTAAATCTCTTGTCATTAAATAGCTTATTCATAGCTTCCTCCTAGCTCCATCTTCTCTTTTCAATAACATTAACGGTAATATAGAGAAATGCCAGTGAAAATGTAATATAATAAACCACATCTGATATGGAAAGTACACCCATATAGAAGTTTTCGAAGCGGTTAAGAACTGAAAACCAGCCTAAAGCACTGACAATAACACCGTCAAAAAGGTTAGGTTTAAATAAATAAAGACCACCTGTTACAACAAAGCATAAAAGAGTAAATATACCTGCGGCAGGGAAATTTTTTGTACTGCTGTAAATAACAAGGGCAATACCAAGTATAACCACAGTTATGAATATAAGTGAAGCAGCAACCGTTATGGGGGCAGATGAAGAAATGTTATCCATCATAAGAAGTAAAAATACTGCCGCAAATGTAGCTGCCGCCGCCACGATCTGATTATCCGTAAGCACTGATATGAAAAGACCTACGCTTATAAGGCAGGTACCCATCATAAAGTAACCGAAAAGACCTACAAGTGTCATACCCCAGTCTATATCACCAAAACGTGAGAGTGTAAGAGGAAAAATAAGAGTGATAGCCATACCTATAAGGAAAAGTATAACTGCTGCAAAAAACTTACCTCCAACAATGTCAGGTACCGTAATTGGTGCAGAAAACAAAAGCTGATCTGTTTTTTGTCTTGTTTCCTCAGCAAAAAGCCTCATTGTAATTACAGGTATAAGTATAAGAAACATTATCATTGAACCTGCAAGAGTATCATTGTAATTGGCGCTTGCGGCAACAATATTCTGTGATACAAAGAAATAGCCGGTAATAAGTACAAAAAAGCCTAAAAAGCCATAGCCCGTAATTGTATTAAAATATGTTCTAAGTTCTTTTTTTAATATGGAAAGCATTATTCCTGAGCCTCCTCTTTTTCAGTACCGCCTTCTGCAAAGGCTATATTAAGCGTTTCTTCTGATTTAATTGCTTCATTGTCAAGATTTCCCTTTATTACCTTGAGGAATACCTCTTCAAGTCCGCTTGTAAGAGGCTTAAGCATAAGTATTGGTATTTTTTCTTCTGCCATTGTCACAAATATGATTTCCCTTATGTCAGTGCCTTCATTGCCATAGACCTTAATATCATAACTGCCGTCGCCATTATCGCTTTCTATTGTAACAGATGATATTGCACTCCATTCCTTAAGCTTTTCAACAGCTCTGTAGGGGTCACCCTTTATTGTTGCAAGCTGTGCTGAATTGCCTGCCATACTCAAAAGCTCTTCTGTGGTGTCACTGGCAACAATTTTGCCTTTGTTTATGATTATTATTCTGTCACATATTTCACTTACCTCACCTAAAATGTGAGAGCTTAATATAACAGTGTGCTTTTTGCCAAGTCTTTTAATAAGGTCACGCATCTCCATTATCTGTTTAGGGTCAAGACCTGAGGTGGGCTCATCAAGTATAAGTACATCAGGGTAGCCGACAAGTGCCTGTGCAACTCCAACTCTCTGTCTGTAGCCCTTTGATAAATTCTTAATTATACGCTTGTAAACATCACCAAGTTTTGTGGTGCTTACAATATCCTTAATCATAAAATCCCTGTCACTTTTCTTTACTTTCTTTAAATCACAAACAAAGTAAAGATATTCCTCAACTGTCATATCTCCGTATATGGGAGGAACATCAGGCAGATAGCCCAGTTCCTTTTTAGCCTTAACAGGTTCTTCCAGAATATCAAAGCCGTTTATTCTTACAGTGCCCTCTGTTGAGGATATAAAGCCTGTCATCATATTCATTGTTGTAGTTTTGCCTGCACCGTTAGGACCTAAAAAACCAACAATTTCACCGTCATTTACAATAAATGAAATATTGTCAACTGCTGTGTGAGGGCCAAACTTTTTTGTTAAATTTTTTACCTCTATCAAAGCAAAGCCTCCTTTTCATATTGATTGGTATAGATAATCATAATAAATTCATTATTAATATAATACAACATTTTACTTTATTTTGCAATTAATATTGGCTGAATTGTATATTAAGGTTTTAATAATTTTGCTTAATAATTATATCAATTTTGGATTAGCTTATTTTCTAATTTTATTGATAGTTGCTTTGTTTTTGTGAAATAAATATTAACAATAAAATAAGTATAGATAGAGTAAAAATATTTTAGTAATATACAAACAATATACACGCAAGTTACAAGCAATATACGCACAATATACATAGTGCTTTTAAATCTTATTGACTGCATCAAGCAGGGTAGGAAGTTCAAGTTGTGTATATACATCTCTTGTTACGTTACCGCCTGAGTGTCCTACAATTTTTTGTATTATTACTTCTGCGACACCTGCGGCAGTCATTAAGGATACAAATGTACTTCTTGTATCGTGAGGTGTGTGGTCCGGTATATTATCTTTGTAATAAGATTTAAGGTCACTGTATGTTACAGGCAGAAGTTTTTTGCCTGATGTGGTTGCCATATAATACTCAAAAAATGGTAAAACCTTATCAGCTATTGGTACAATTCTTACACCTGCTTTAGTCTTGGACTGCTTAATATCAATGTACTTTTCATCAAGGTATACATCGGATTTATTAAGCTTAATAAGCTCGTTAGGTCTTAATCCTGTGTATATGTACATCAATATTAGCTTATACTTCATTTTGTCAGTCCACAGAGCAGATATTTCATCAGCTTTAAATGCAACATGACTTTCAACATCTTTTGATGATTTGATAGAAAGGAAGGTTGCATAGTTTTTATTAACAACGTCATTTTGTTCAGCCCATGTGAAAACAAAATTCATAACAAACTTGATATTATTAAGGCTTGATTGGCTTAAATCAGGGTAAGCCTCAATAACACTTTCAAGGTCATTAAGTCTTAAATCTGTCATTTTGGTGTTATGAATTGGGTGACATTTATTGAAAGCTGAGGTATAAGATGCATACCTTGATGTTTGGGTGTCGGTGAGATTTCTTTCGCACCATTTATCCCATACCTGTGAGAAAGTAATATCAATATAATTGGTTGGGGTGTTACGAGAGTTATACTCAGCAAGTGCCTTCTTGGCATCTGATAGTTTTGGGTAGTAACCAATATACTTATATTTTTGTTTAAAGGTACCGTCAGAGGAAAGTTTTGAGGACATATACTTGTCTGTAATACGGACAGCATATCTGTTCCTTCTGTTTTTTCCTAAATCAACGATACCTCCATATCCATTAGCGTTTCTCATATATATAATCTCCCTTCTGATAGCCACTTGCAAGGAGGTCTGTATATCATATCGTAAGTAAGAATATATATGAGCATTTTCGTGGGTTACGAAAATGTTATATGTTGTTTTATTCTGATGTTACCCAGCCAATTTCCTCTTCTGTAAACCAACCACAGTCTTTAAGCCATTGCAGTCGTGTATTTTCTATAAGTGTAATACCATATTTAAGAGCGGAAAGGCTATCTTCCATATCAACCTGATATTTTACTTGTTTATCAGGATTATCATACATTTTAACAATAGAATTTGCAGCTTTTATAAGTTGAGTATATAAAGTATCAACTAGTTCGTAGTAAGTTCCTCCATATTCTTTGTATTTGTGTTCAGGGCATATAATTGTAGTGTTTTTTAATATGTCATTTGCTACACGATAATAGCCTGTAGAACCGCTGTCGGCGGCAGATACTAGTTCATCTAAATAAGTTCTTATATTTGTCTCGCAGTTATCAATATCATCAAGAACATCATATTTAAGCAATTCATAATCAACAGTTGTGATTTCAGTAGTGGTTTCAACTTTTGTAGTTTTAGTAGTAATTTTTGGGGGTGTTCGTCTTGCTGCTGATTTATCGCTAGATATACCTATTTGAATAATTATAAAAAAAATACCAAATAATACAGCAAAAGATAAAAAAAGCTGCATACAACCCGAATTTTCGCCATTGTTATTTTGCATAAAAATCCTCCTTTTTGTTTGTCGAAAAATGTCTATTAATTGTTAATAAAATTAATAGTATTTTTTTGACAAAACTATACAAATTGTGTTATAATATTTTTGAAGAATTACTTTTGGTCGAGTAATTTTTGAGCAAAGATATAGAGGCGGCAACCTCTATATCTTTTTTTTATTTAGTCACCTATACAAACAGCACAAGGAGAATAGTCTTGTTGTTCTGCCTGTTCAACTGTCAAAGCAACAGTTTTGCTATTTTTTATATAATAGCAGTTTTCTTTGTGGTACTTAGTACCGGATTTTGTTATGTATACAGTATTATCAGTCGGTTGTGCTTGTGTTGTTAATGATACGAGTTCTGTTGTAGTTTCTGTATCTGTAACAACAGGTGTTATTTCAGAAGTTTTGTTATTAATAACAAAAGCACCTAAGAGAGTACCCGAAACAAATAATACACAAGCTGCAATAGTAAAAGATGTAAATAATATTATTTTTCTTTTATTATAAATATTTGTGTTAGATTTAAGGTACTGAATATATAAAATTACTATTTCAACGGGGATATTATATATTTCTGATAGGTCAAATACATCATTATTTATGGACTTATCAGATATAAGTATCATACAAGCTAAAATATTACTTTGATTTTCTTCATATTCTCCATCTGCATTATGTTTTAAAAGATAATGACAAATTTCATGAAGTATATAATATTCTTTATGCTTTGATTCTTTAAAGTAAATTGTATATCTGTTTCCTACAGTGACAAGGACTGCGTTCTGATTAGATAATGGCGAGTTGCTCTTAAAAAGCTTATTGCAAGCAACCTCATCAAGAACCGATATATCTAATTCGTGAGCAATTGAATAAACCTCCTTTCCTATATATTTTTTTGAAATTGTCTTTAGTTCTTTATAATTCGACAATTTTAATCACCTCCATAATAAATATATCACAGAGGGAAAATATATAAAGATGGTAAGTATATCCAATTATATTTTTTCAAATGTTTTAACAATGCCTAAGAGCTCTTTAATCTGACGTTTATCAAGATTTGCAGCATAGATAGCATTACAAAGTTCTTGCTTATCAGATATAAGTTCTCGCATTCTTTCATCTACATTGGTTAAACCTCCGCCTGAGGCTGCGATGATAACAGGGGCAGGTAGGGAATTGTAATGAGGTCCTTCTTTAGAATAAAAGCTATAGCTCTCATTTTCATCGTTTAAATCATCTAATGTACAGCCTAAAACATTTGCAATAGCTCTTACTGTTTCAAGTTTTGGGTTTGGTGTTTTTCCTGATGTAATTTTTGCTAAAGTACTTTTAGGTACACCTGATAATTCGGCAAGCATATCGTTAGTTATTTTTTTTTCTTTTTTCAACTTATTTATTCTATCTTTTAACATTTTAATATCCTCCTGTAAATTCATTATAAATTATTAATGTTTTCAAGTCAAGCAAAAAAAATCCATTTATGGTGATTTAATTCAAAAAAGTATTGACAAATGCCTTTAAAGGTATTATTATATAAATATAAAGCCATTAGTGGTATTTTAGGAGGTGATAATATGAGATATAACTTTTTGGAAGGTAAAATTGCTGAAGGTAATATTAAAAAAAAGGATATTGCAAAGGTAATTGGTATTGCTCCAAGGACTTTGTCAGATAAGTTGAGTGGCTGCAGTGGTTTTACTTGGGAGGAAGTGAAAATTATAAAAAACACTTTTTTTCCCGATATAGATATTGAAAGGTTGTTTGCTGTGAATGACAATACATAGAACGGAGGTTGGATAATGAAAAAAACTGATAGTTCAGAAGAAGCAATTAAAATTAAAGAGGTAATGGTTAAGAGCGTAGCAGCAAATTTTGGACGTGAAATAAATAAACTTAATGAATATTGTACATTAGCTAACGAACAAGCAAAGAAAGTTGGAAGAATGTTTAATTATTTATATGATAATGAAATGAAAAAGACTGCCATAAAAGACAGTCATAAGAAAGAATAATTAGATTTTAATCTTAGAAAATGGTTCATAAGAATTTTCGAAAGCAACAAAAAACTTATTATTTTCTGTTATAGTAAAATTTTTATCATAAGCATCAAAAATAGCATTAACAAGGTTGTGAAAGTCATTAAATAAATCTTCATAGTCATTCCTCATAAGAATGTCAAATTGACTGTAATATACAGCCTCAGCTACAGATATAAAAGAAGATGCTTCATTGATATAAGCTAAAGCTAAAGTCTTTTTTTTAGAGTTTTCGGTATTAAAAGATTTTTTTGCTTTGTCAACTAATGTTTTTGCTGAGTTTATTTTATTTACTAAAACTATATCTAAATCAATACTATGTTGCAATGGTATAACCTCCTATCAATTAAAAAACATTACTATTGTTAGGGAAATTATACCACAATAAGCAGAAAAAAGCAACATTGAATATTTATTTGATGAAAGTGCATAGGGGGTGAGAAGAATGAAATTTGTTATTAAAGACAAAAACAAATATGTTGAAAAAATTGAAATAGCAGAGGTTTTGCTAAAGGAACTTAAAGATATATTTGCTTGGGATTTAAGTGGTGAAATTGAGCTTGAAATTGAAACAGCAAAGGAAAAAGTAACCGCTGATGAAAAAGAAATTGAGAGCATTTGCAATATTGAGACATATTAAAATAAAAATTTTAGCAGATAGCCACTTGCAAGGAGGTCTG
>DBGCRA010000042.1:0-3987 GCA_048359195.1 Candidatus Gallispira sp. | reverse complement strand
GAAAAAACTGCTGCGATGTATCAGCTTACACAGGCTATGGCATCAGGCAGGCTACAAGGTGATGAATTTAGGAGTATCATTGAAAATGCTCCTATGCTTGCTAATGCTATAGCGGAATACACAGGTGTAGGTAGAGAAGGATTAAAGGAATTAAGCTCTGACGGTGCTATATCAGCAGAAATAATAAAAAATTCGCTTTTTAGTGTTGCTGATGATATAGAAAGCAAGTTCTCTACATTGCCTATGACATTTGGTGATGCGTGGACTAATGCTGTAAGTGATGCGACAATGGCATTTAGCCCTTTGTACACCCAAATGAATGATATGCTTAACAGTGACCTTGTGCAGGGAGTTGTTCTTGAAATTCCCAATCTGTTTGAGCAGATATCTTTAAAGGGTCAGGAAATGTTAAGCGTAATAGATGGTGTCGCTATTGTGGCAGGACCGGGGTTAAACGAAATAGCTAACAGTGTGGGTAATATAGCAAGTGCTATATTTAGCGCAAACGGTGTGGCTGGAACATTTATAAGGACAATAGGTCAGATAGCCTCAAATTCTGCAATGGTTAAAAGCATACAAACTTTAGGTGGTAGTTTTATCACGGTTGCTAATGCTCTTAATTCGATTATGCAGATTGCAACACCGTTATTGCCGCAGGTCACGAGTATATATATTGCATTTAAGATGTATGATACGATAAACCCTGTTATTAATACAGTCGCAACAGGTGTAGCTAATGTAGCAAATGTTACAATTAATATGGCAGGAGCTATGAGCGGTGCTAAGACAGCACAAGAGGCTTTAAATGCTGCCATGAATGCAAATCCTTATTTGGGCGTGGCAAGTGCCATAGCTAAGGTTATTGCAATGATGGTCAGTCTTATAGGTACTATTAAGGCGGTTAATAATGCTGCTGGATTGGCGGAGGAGAGCAATGTAGATTCAACTATTGAAGCAGCACAATACGCAAGAGAAAATAATGTGGATTTAAGCACAGCTCAAAGTATAATTAACAGTAATCAAAGTTATAATGACCAAGCTAATACTTTATATGAAAATCACAAAAAAATCGTTAAACAGAGAGACGATGCAGAAAAGCAATTAGAAAGGCTTAGAAAAGCAGAAAACTCATCAATTGCTAATTCTTTTGCCACAAACTATGGTTTTGATAAGCGAAGAGAAGAAATGACAGAGCTGCAAGAAAAAATAAATGAATACAATAATAAGATTGCAGATAATTATAAAGCAGTAGGTGAAATATCTAAAGCGCAAAGCAATATGGAACAATTCTATTTAGATTCGTATGCACAGAAACAGGCAACAAATAAGGCTTTAAACGGTTACAGTGATGACCCTAACGATTACATGAAGGATTTTGATGGAAACTTTGATGTAGGTGACGTTGACAATGTAAATCATATAAATGATACAGTTGATATTGCTTCAGAAGATTTGCGTTATATGCGTGAGCTCGCAGAACAGGAGGCTATTAATCAATTCACAAATAAGTTACTACAACCGCAAATAAACGTAACATTCGGAGAGGTTAAGGAAACTGCAGATGTTGACGGTATTGTTCAAAGGATTACAGACGGTCTTGTAGAAAGTTTGAACAATTCGGGAGATATTGTACACATTTAATATTGACACCTCTTTCTGATTTTGTTAATATTTAATTAGAAAGAGGTGGTATTATATGAAAAAGGCTACTTTAATATTTATGCTACTAATATGTACACTAATTGGTTGTAGTAATATAAAGAGTGAAAACGACCGTTGTCAATATAATGATATGTTTTGGGGAACAACCAAAGAAAACATTATCAAAGAAAAAGGCGAACCCGTTGTTAATAATTCTGATAATAGTATACGGTATTATGAGCTATATATGGGTGATTTTTTTTATGTTTCCTATTGCTTTGATGAACAAGATAAATTAAATGAAATTAAAATTAATATAGGAACGTCAATAGAGTATGGGGATATTAGAAATATGCTTACGGAGAAATTTGGAGAACCATCAGATGAAATGCTTGATGAAAATAATGATGGTGTGAATATTGCTGATTGGTTTGTAGGAAATACGCTTATAAGTGTTTTTGATGTTGGTGGAGAATGCGATGTATGGTATTCACTGATTACAGATATAGATTTAACTGAGACTGTTGAAATGACAACAGAAGCTACGACTATTGATACTTTAAAATATGAAGTGGCTGATACATATAATAAAATATGGGATATGGTTGACAAGTCATCGGATTTATATGCAGAATCAGTTAATGTAATAGCTAATGATAATTTAAGTGGAGAAGACGCTCTTAAAATTACAAATGACAATGATGAGCTTGTCGGACAATATATTGAAGAAGTATCAAAATATTTAGATGTTCCAACATATGATGATGAGTATGCTTTTGCAGCTTATGATTATTTATCATTGATTCGGGTAATAACATTAAATTGTTATTCTTATGAGCAAACAAAAAATAAATATTATATAGAAGAAGCAAAAATTGCAATTAATAGTATAATGGATAAATACGGAAAAGTTATGGAAGCCCAACGTAATATGCCTGAAAAAGCTGGTTATAGTTTAGCGGAAATACTTGTGGCTGTTGATGAAATGGAAACAGCTACAGTTAATTGAACATAATAGTTTTCTGGAACAATTAAAAGGTTGCTCCTTAAATTTAACCTCCTTATATTTCTACACATTTAATGTTGACAAATACCACTTCTTTTTGATATTATTAAATAAAAAAGGAGTGGTATTTTATGGCAAAATGTAAATTATTGGCTGTAATTGGAATGGGACTAATTATGTCGGGTTGTCAAGGTATCAATAAATTAAGTAACGAGGATATAGAAAAGATTGCTTCAGCTGTATATGATAAAATTGAGACTGAAAACAATTCTGAAAATAATAGAAATCCCGATGATTTGCAATTGATGTATCATGAAATAAAAAAGAATGAATACTCTGATAGTATTATTGGAAAAATCAAAAATGTTGGGAATATTGATTATGACAGTGTAACAATCATTTTTAAGGTGTATAAAGATAATGATGTTGTAAACTGTGCCATCGACACCATATACTATTTAAAGGCAGGAGAAACATGGAATTTTGATTGTTACTTGGGTGATTATGGAGATGATTATACAAGATATGAATTTCTTTTTGTTGATGGTATAAAAGCAGAAAATTCAGAAACTACAACTACACAGCCAACTACATAGGGAGGTTCTGCATGAGCAATAAAACAAAAGTTACTATTTATATAATAGGTGTTATTGCTGTTATAATAGCAATGATACTAATTAATGAGAGTAACAGAAAACGTGACGCAATTAATGCTAATGGCGAGATAAGTACAGTTGCTATTGAGGATACAACTCAGGAAGTTACTACACAAGAAACAACCAAAACAACAACTACAAGAGAAACGACAACAGAAACAACAACGTTAGCTTATTTAAACATTGGTAATACAGGTGTTGTAAGTAAGTCACAGATTACTCTCAACGATGTTGGATATGATACAGTGCTATATGATGATAGCGGTTATTACAGAATGACTGCTAAGGATAATTGTCAATATGTACTTACATATATAACAATAAAGAATATAGGAAAAGATACTGTTTCTTTTAGATGGATGAATAATGATTTTTATTGTCGGTTACATACTTCTGATGGGCTTGAATATTCCCCGACTTCGTTTTTTCCTTATATAAATGATAGTTTGGAGAATATGAGTTTAAATCCACTGGAAGAAAAAAGTGGTTTTGTTGGATTTTCTGTTCCTGATGAGGTAATTAATTCAGATAGAGACTTATACCTTGTGTGCAGTGGATATCCTGATGAGGTTAAGTTTAAGATAAAATGATTTTCCAAGAGCAATCAAAAGCTTGCTCTTTTAAAAAAGTCACTCCCTACATGGAAGTGTGGATTGAAATTGACGGGTTACATTAGTACCATAC
>DBGCRA010000041.1:0-2975 GCA_048359195.1 Candidatus Gallispira sp. | reverse complement strand
CCGACTTAAGGTCTGAGCAAAGCTTTTCAAGGTCATTGTTTATTTTTTGGATATGTGTATGGAGCATTAAAGCAATACCAAGTCTGTTTTGCTCCTTGTACATCATATCATAATGCTTACTGCAAAAACCTGTTTTGTTGGTTTCCATACGGATATCATCCTCCATATAGGAAGCACCAAGCATATAGTCTATAGCATCCTTTTCAAGCTTTTGGTACATATTGCAGAAAGGGCATTCTCCTCCTTCTTCAAAGCCTTCATTTACGGGAATTGTATAAATTTGTTCTTTCATTTTAATCACCTCTTATTGTGATTTTAGCATAAAAATATGAAAATTGGAAGGGTTAAAGCTATGAAATATTATGAACTTAATAATACTTTAATAATAGAGGATATAAATAGTTTCAATATTGAAGAAATATTAGAGTGCGGACAGTGTTTCCGCTTTGAAAAGATTGATGAGCTTGAGTATAAAATTGTTGCCTATGGCAGAGTACTTAATATTAAGCAAAGAGGCAGCATTGTTGAAATGTATCCTTGTACATTGGATGAGTATGAAAATATTTGGAGAAATTATTTTGATATGGATAGGGATTATGATGAAATAAAAATTAAAGTTTCTGAAAATGATGAAATAATGAAAAAGGCAGTTGAATATGCAGGAGGTATAAGACTTTTAAATCAGGAGCCTTACGAGTGCTTATTAAGTTTTATAATTTCTCAGAATAACAATATACCGAGGATAAAGGGAATAATTGGCAGAATGGCTGAAAAATATGGTAAAGCCTGTGACGGTGAGTATTTATTCCCTGTACTTGAGGAGCTTAATGCTGCAAGTGAAGCAGATTTATTTGAGCTTAGAATGGGTTTTAGAGCAAAGTACATAAGAGATTGTCTTGATAAGCTGTTTTCAAAAGAGGTTGACCTTGATAAAATTAATGACCTTACTACTGAGGAGCTTTTGGAAATGCTTCTTAAAATAAAGGGAGTAGGGCAGAAGGTGGCTGACTGTACAATGCTTTTTTCAATGGGCAGGAGAGAGGTTTTTCCTACTGATGTATGGGTAAAGAGGGTTATGGAACACCTTTACTTTGGAGGGAATGATACAAATATTAAGGATATACATACCTTTGCAAAGAATAAGTGGGGCAGTCTTGCAGGTTATGCACAGCAGTATTTATTTTATTATGCAAGAAGTCTTAAAATAGGAACAGAGAAGAGGAAAAAATAATGTTTGGAACAATAGTAAACGTAGCAGCAATAGTAGTGGGAACAATTGCAGGATTGATAATAAAGGAGAGATTTAATAAAAGATTACAGGAAATAACGACACAGGCAACGGGTCTTGCTGTTTTGTTTGTGGGTGCGTCAAGTGCTTTTACCAGAATGTTGAATGAACCTTGCAATTCCGTCCTTTTTGTGATAAGTCTTGTTATTGGCGGTCTTGTGGGTACAATGATTGATATAGAAGGTAAAATGAAAAATGTGGGCGACCGGATAGAAAGCAAATGCAAGGGTGGCGAAGGCTCTGTTTCAAAGTCATTTGTTGCGGCAAGCGTTTTGTATTGTACGGGTACAATGGCTATTATTGGTTCTATTGACAGCGGTATATATCATAATTATACCATTCTTTTTACAAAGAGTGTACTTGATGGTGTCTATGCCATAATTTTTGCTTCAACAATGGGTTTTGGTGTTGTTTTCTCTGCTGTTTCGGTATTTTTGTATCAGGGTGCAATTACTCTGCTTGCAGGTTTTGTTGAGCCTTATCTGACAGGTGACATTATGAGAGAAATATCTCTTGTAGGTGGTATTTTAATTACAGGTCTTGGTATAGATATGCTGGGTATGAGAAAAATAAATGTGGCTAATTTGCTGCCTGCAGTTTTGGTGCCTGTGATTTATTATTGTGTGGTGTATTTGGTTGTTTGATAGGAATGTAATTGTATAATTTCGTTAAACGACTAAAACTTGTAAAAAATTTTATTAAAAACAGTTGACAAAATTTAACCATTGTGGTATATTATGATTATGAGTTAGCACTCGATTTAAAAGAGTGCTAACAAACAGGAGTTTTTGAAATTTATTAAGGAGGAATTGTATTATGAGTTTAAGACCATTAGGTGACAGAGTTGTGTTAAAGCAGTTAGAGGCTGAAGAGACTACTAAGGGCGGCATTATCCTTACTACTCAGTCTAAGGAAAAGCCTCAGGAGGCTGAAGTTATTGCTGTTGGTCCAGGTGCTGTTGTTGACGGTAAGGTTGTTCCTGTTGATGTTAAGGTTGGTGAAAAGGTTATTTACTCTAAGTATGCAGGTACTGAGGTTAAGGTAGATGACGAGGAATATATTGTTGTTAAGCAGGGTGACATCCTTGCTGTTGTTGAATAATTTAAGATTTAGGAGGTAAGTTGTATTATGGCAAAGCAGATTAAATATGGTGTTGAAGCCAGAAAGGCTTTAGAAAACGGTGTAAATCAGTTAGCAGATACTGTTAAGGTGACATTGGGACCTAAGGGCAGAAATGTTGTTCTTGACAAGAAGTTTGGTACTCCTCTTATTACTAATGACGGTGTAACTATTGCTAAGGATATTGAGCTTGAAGATCCATTTGAAAATATGGGCGCACAGCTTGTTAAAGAGGTTGCTACAAAGACTAATGATGTAGCAGGTGACGGTACTACTACTGCTACAGTTCTTGCACAGGCTATGATTCAGGAAGGTCTTAAAAATATTGCAGCAGGTGCTAATCCTATTATTTTAAGAAAGGGTATGGCTAAGGCTACTGATGCTGCTGTTGAAAAGATTAAGTCTCTTAGCCAGAAGGTTGCAGGTAAGGAGCATATTGCTATGATTGCTGCTATTTCTGCTGCAGATGAAGAAGTTGGTACTATGATTGCTGACGCTATGGAAAAGGTTTCAAATGACGGTGTTATTACTGTTGAGGAATCCAAGACTATGCATACTGAACTTGAGT